>DOUV01000640.1:8398-10692 GCA_003520455.1 Chloroflexota bacterium
TCGCACGCACCGATCGTCGCGCCCTCGCTCGGCGTCATCAGCCAGGTCGCCTATATCTGGTTGCTCTTGCGCGCCTTCGCTGCCGGGTGCACCGCCCTTACTGGGATTGAGGCGATTAGCGACGGCGTGCAGGCCTTTAAACCGCCGGAGGCTCGCAACGCCGCACTCACCATGCTCACCATGGCCATCATGGCGATGTCACTGTTCGTCGGCATCTCGTTCCTTGCTACCCACCTTCACCTCGTGCCCGAAGAAGCCGAAAGTATTCTCTCGCACATGACGCGGGCGGTCGTCGGGCGTGGAGTTATTTACTATTGGGTGCAAACCTTCACTATGTTGATCCTGTTCCTGGCGGCCAATACCGGGTACCAGGATTTTCCGCGTCTCGGCTCGTTCCTGGCCCACGATGGGTTCTTACCGCGCTGGCTTCAAAACCGTGGTGACCGCTTGGTCTTCAGTTCCGGCATTCTGGTGCTTGCCCTCCTGGCGTCCGGCCTGGTCATTATCTTCCAGGCCGACGAGATCCGGATGCTCCCGCTGTACGCGATTGGGGTCTTTGTGAGTTTTACGCTCTCGCAGGCGGGAATGGTGCGGCTCATGGGGAAGGTGGCTCGGGTGGCACCGGGTGAAGAGGTGAGCACCGGGACCACCACGATTCACTATGAGAGTGGGTGGTGGTGGAAGCGAATCGTCAGCGGCGTTGGCGCCGGGACGACCTTCATCGTGTTGATCGTGCTGGTAGCCACCAAATTTGTGGAGGGCGCCTGGATTGTTGTCGTGGCTATTCCCCTCTTGATTTTGCTGTTTATTTCCATCCGGCGGCACTATGACGAGGTGGCCGACGCGTTGTCGACCCGTGGTCTGGAAGAATCAGAGTTGGCATCCGTGGCTGATGTTGTGATCGTTCCGATTGCCGACGTGCATCGCGGGACGCTGCGAGCACTCAAGTATGCCCAGCGTCTCTCCAGAAACGTGCGCGCCGTGAGTGTGGTTACCAGCAAGGAACAGCGAGAACGGCTCGAGCGCCGCTGGAAGCGCTTCCCGGAAACCACGGACAACGTTGAGTTGGTGCTCATTCCGTACGACTTTCGGGATATTCTCAAGCCACTTGAGGAGTACATCGAGTACGTGAACGATGTCGAGTATCCTCACCAGCTGACGACGGTAATCATTCCGGAATTCGTTCCAAGCACGCTTCCGGAGCAACTCTTGCATAACCAGACCGCCAATTTCCTCCGCTTGCGGCTGCGCAGCCACGAGGATATCGTGGTGATCGACGTCCCCTACCACATTTGAGAGCTCCGGGGGGAGCACGGTTTCGCTGAGTGTATCGGCGTTCACGTGTTTGCCGCTCCGCGGTTCTTGTCAGGAGGAGGAGAGAGCGATGCGAAAGCAATCACAGCCTCCGTGGCGTGTGCTGCTGGCCTTCATGCTGCTCATGGTGGGGCTCCTCGTCCTCGTGGAGCGGGCATCCCTCTCATCTGGTTCACGCCTTCTCGCACAGGCGGGTATTGTCCTTCTGGTGTATGGTCTCCTGGGTTTGTGGCTGTGGAGCCATGCTGAGTTCCTGACGGGCACCGTGCAAGACGAGAAAGAGTGGTTCGAAGAGGAGGCGCTCACGAATAGCACACCCGGCGCGCCACCGCTCACGCCACGTCAGGTTCACTTTCGCCGCGTGATGGGACGTCGCTTTCAAAAGAGACGACAGCCTTGATTCACCCGTTGCATACCGATACACCCCTCCTGACCACCGCGTGGAGCGAGACCTCGAGCAATGCGGGCACGTGAATTGCTTTGTAAGGAAAGACTTACGAGTGATTGTGGGTGTGGGGTCTGGCCTGATGCGGCCAGCCGGAGGAGGATGAATGAACTGGCAACAGATTCAAGGCCAGTGGAAGCAGCTCAAGGGGAAAGTGCAAGAGGAATGGGGAGAGCTGACCGACAATGAGCTGGACCAGATTGCAGGTCAGCGGGATCAACTCGTCGGCAAACTCCAGGAGAAGTACGGCTATTCTAAAGGCGAAGCCTCCCGGCGGGTGGATGAGTTCGCCGATCGCCTGTAGTCATCGAAACGACAATCGAGCATCAGAGAAGAGCGTACCCGGGCACTAGCGAGTTGCGGTTTCAGCTCTTCCAATCCGTTTGAGCGGACTGCCGTCTGACCGTACAACTGTGGGGGACGCTTCAAAGGTGATGCTTCGGCCGGGCGGGCACACCGAGCGGTGGTGGCGGTGGCTTTGGCGCACGCGTCTTGTACTAGAGCGCCGGTCAAGTCATCCCGCGGGGGGCGGGAA
>DOUV01000640.1:10744-37606 GCA_003520455.1 Chloroflexota bacterium
GTCTGGTTCGCAGCCGGTGCCCACCTCTCGCACCGCCGTCGGAGCGCGCTGTGGGCCAGCACGGGGCCCACCAGACTTCGGAAGTCTGAGGACTTGACCGATCCTCTAGACAGGGCCGGGTGGTCGCTGAAGGGGTGGGTCTGAGGGTGGACATTGGGGTGATTGGCCTCTGAGAGGGCCAGGCGCCGGACCAGAAGGGAGGGAAGCGTGCTCCCCTATCGCGACGAGCCGCAGCGCCGGACGCGCGGGCTCCCGTTCGTCACCATTGCGCTGATCCTGATCAACATCGCCGTCTTCGCCTACGAGTTGACGCTCAGCCAGGACGCGGCCATGCGCTTCGTGCGGGCCTGGGCCTTCGTCCCGGACGAGTTTTGGGCCGGCCGGAACCTGATCACGCTCGTGACGGCGCTTTTCCTCCACGGCGGGGTGATCCACATTGCGGGTAACATGCTTTTCCTCTGGATCTTCGGCGATAACGTTGAGGATCAGCTCGGGCATGGAACCTACCTGCTGTTCTACCTGGCGGCGGGCATCGTCGCCAGCATCGTCTTCGCGATTGTCTTCCCGGTGGCGTCGCAGCCGCTGCTCGGTGCCAGCGGGGCGATCGCCGGGGTCCTCGCCGGCTACCTCTTTCTGTTCCCGCGTGCGATGGTTCGGACCTTCCTCTTCTTCGGTCCCTTCCTGGCCGTTGGCCGGGTCGCCGCCGTGCTTCTGATCGGCTTCTGGTTCGTGCTCCAGGTCATGCAGAGCGTGGTTTCGGTCATCGCGATCGCATCCCAGAGCAATGTGGCCTTCGTGGCCCACGTTGGCGGCTTCATCTTCGGCCTGATTGTCACCGGGGTGATCCGCGAGTCCCGCGATCTGAGGGTGGAGTATCGAGGCGGTCGAAGGTGGTGGAGCGCGTCTTTCCGGAACTGGATTCTGCTGGTGGCGGTCATCACCGGGCTGGTGGTGGGAAGCCAGTTCCTGATCATGAGTGGGCAGGCACTCCTCGGTCACCTTCTGCGGTATCTCACCGGGCTGGGCGGCGTAGGCCTGGCCCTGTTCGACGGCATCGCGCGCTTCAATGGCCAGCGGGGCTTGCTCGGCAGCGGCAGGCAGAGGAACAGGCTGATCGCACTGTTTCAGGTTGGCGCGGCGCTCTCGCTCGCGGTGCTGCTGTTCATCTCATAGCTCATAGCAAAGCGTCCGGGAGATCGACTGGCTTCTGGCTGGCCTTAGCTGATGCACCAATTCTGATACCACTCACGCGAATCCCCGCATCGATTCGGGCAGCAGGTCCCGACCTTCTTTTTACTGCCGACCCCTCGGCCACCAGAACTGCCAAACGGATCCTCTCCTTCGCTGAGCAGTCCGCCGCCATGATTGATCGTGAATTGCGGGCCTGGTATCGGCGACGTGCTGCCAGGTCCTGATCATTATTCCGACTTTTCGTTCCGATGCTTGCAAGGTTACTCGATTGTCCAGGTGGTCTCAGTTCTTCCGCTGGACTTTTGAGTGGCCCTGGAAAATGATTGTCACCGGCCTTTACAGGACGGTGTGTTGTTGCTATACTCGTACAACATTGCCTGCAGTAGATTGCAGACCATATACTTCGGGACTTCGTTCCATCCATCACATCTTCCATCGACAGACGCGAGCTTCTCCTCTGAGGCATCCGTAATGTCAGTCCCGGTCCTCCACATCAGCCACCCTGTATTTTAACCCCAGACCCAGGAGAGTAGCCCCCGACGGGCCTCGAACGGAGACAGGCACGGAAGTAGCAGACGCATCACTACCTCCGCCAAGAGCGGTCCCGGCCTCGTAGCCGAATCGAGCATCTGTTCTCTTTAATCGACACAGGACAAACGTACCCGGCGATCAGTCGCTTGCCTGAGCAGGAAGTCAGCACCGCGATTCCTGCCGTCCGCCGAGCGGCTATTACCGGGAAGCGGACACCACACGACAGCATGCCCATGAGGCGGGAGGCGAGCCATGCCGCGCTTGTTCCGAGTTTTGTCCCTGGTAGCCCTCGTTGCATTCCTTCTGCCCCCACCCGGGGAGAGCACCGCGATGGCCGAACCGGCAGGTAGATTGCTCCAGGCTGCTGCGGTTCACCTCCTGCCGACACAGGTCATCCCTGTATCGCCTGGGCAGGCCAGGCGAATCGACTACGAGCAGGCCAGCCTGGAAATTGGCGCCGATGCGTTGCCAGGCGAGATCCTCATCAGCATCACTCCGCTACGCCAGGATGATGTGCCCGCCCTCGATGCGGGGATGACCAACATCACCCGGGGCCCGCGACGAGGTTACCGTTTCCAGCCCCACATGCGGTTCAGGAAGAAGATCAGGGTGACCCTCCCGTACGACAAGGCCCTGATCCCGCCCGGTTTCACGGAGCAAGACGTCAAGACCTTCTACTTCGACGAGCAAGCTCGGACCTGGAGAGAACTCGAGCGGATAAGCGTCGATTCTCAGAGGAAGGTGATCGTTAGCCTCACCGATCACTTCACCGACATGATCAACGCCGTTGTGGCGGCGCCAGATCCCTCGCTGCCCATGTCCTACAATCCCAGCAGTTTGAAGGACATCGAGGCCGCCGATCCGGGCGAGGGTATCAATCTGATAGAGCGGCCCCAGGTCAACAACCTGGGTGAGGCTCGATTCTCCTACCCGATCCAGCTACCGCCGGGCCGCGACAACATGCAGCCGCTGCTAGAGGTGAATTACAACTCCAGCAGCGCCAACGGGTGGATGGGTCTCGGCTGGGATATCCGCATATCGGGGCTTACCATTGACACTCGCTGGGGCGTGCCGCGTTACGATCGCGATGTCGAGACGGAAACCTACTTGCTCGACGATGGTCAACTCACCCCGCTCGCCCATCGTGGCGCCCCGCAGGTTCGCACCCCCGAGAAGGTATTTCACGCGCGCGTCGAGGGTGAATTCCAGCGGATCATACGGCATGGTAGCCAGCCAAAGAATTACTGGTGGGAGATCGTCGACAAGAACGGCATGCGCTCCTTCTACGGCGGCGATCCACAGACCAATGGCCCGGCGGCTGACGCCACGCTTACGGATGCCAACGGCAACATTTTTAAATGGGCCCTGCGCGAGGTGCGTGACCTCAACGGCAACGGAGTGAAATACGGGTACACTCGCATCTCTGATCCAGGAATCAGCGGCGGCACCATGCCGGGCTCCCAACTCTATCTGAAGACGATCAACTATACGCAGTCCAACGGCGCCGCCGGCGCCTTCACTGTCAACTTTCTCCGAGATAGCGAACTCCCCAACGTACCCAACTACGCGGGTCTGTCAAGCTACCAGCGCCGCCCCGACGTTATGATTGATGCCCGTGGCGGCTTCAAGATGGTCACAGCCGCCCTCTTGAAGCGCATCGAGGTTACCTTCAACCACGAGTTGGTCCGCCGCTACGACTTCGTGTACCAGGTGGGCGCTTTCAACAAGACGCTGCTTCAGTCCATCTCTCAGAGCGGCGAAGACGGTACGGTGTTCAACATGCATACGTTTACGTATTACGACGAGCTGTTGGATGCCGGGGGCGCTTATCAAGGGTTCGGTGGCCCCACCGATTGGAGCACTGGCAGCGATAACGTCACTGCGCCCGCCGTACCCATTGAGGGCCAGGCAAGCGCTCTCGGCGGGTCGGTCAGCACCAGCGTTGGCGGCCATCTCTACGTCGGGTTCAACCTGGAAAGTCCTACAAAGGAGGGATCGGGCGGCGGTAAGGTTGGCTTCAATTACAGCAGCACGGACACCGTGCTGGAGATGATCGACCTCAACGGGGACGAGCTTCCTGATAAGGTCTTTAAGGGCGGCGACGGCCAGGTCTACTTCCGGCTCAATCGATCCGGACCCGGTGGTACGACCGCCTTCGACCCGCCGGTGCCTGTCACCAGCCTGCCCGCTATTGCCAGGGAGAGTTCTGCGACGATCTCGCTGGGCCCGGAGTTGTATCTGGGTGTCAACGTCCTATACAACCATGCCGAGACCTTTACGACGAGTCCTGTCTACTTCAGCGATGTCAACGGAGACGGGTTGGCCGACCTGGTTAACAGCAAGCAGGTGTTGTTCAACCATCTTGTCAACGGTGTGCCCAGCTTTACACTTAACAGCGGTGATACGCCCGTGCCTGTTGGGTCTGGCGCGGTCGACAGCGCCGGGGTCATCTCGGATTACACCGCTCTGTACGAGAAGGAAATCGATAGCTTCCCACTCGTCGATACCGTGCGTCGCTGGGTGGCGCCATATGACGGTCAGATTCAGATCACCGGCAACGCCGCCCTCATCCCGGATACCAGCCCGGAGCGCGGCCAGTACCAGACCGCTGATGGCGTGCGCGTGGCCATACAGCAGAATGGTAGCGAGCTGTGGATGACCCAGGTCGCTGCCGACGACTATGGCCCCAAGACACCCACCGGTGTTGATGCCATTTCCGTGCGGGCTGGCGACCGCATTTACTTCCGCGTCCAGTCGGTGTTCGATGGAAGATACGACGCGGTTGCCTGGGATCCCCAGATTACCTACCTCAATATCCAGCCGACCACCGACGTCAACGGGCTCAATCCTTACGCCTACCAGGCGTCGGCCGATTTCGTCCTGGCCGGCCGCCGCGATCTGTTCGCGGTCGCACCCCTTACCGGCACAGTGCGCCTCGCCGGAACGTTGCACAAGCTCGGCCAGACCACCGACGATACCACCCTGCTTGTGCTCAAGAATGGCACACCGCTGTTCAGCCAGACTCTGGCGTGGAACGAGACCGGCGATTTCAGCCTACCGCCCGATTTCGAGGTCCTCAAAGGCGACAAGATCCAGTTGCGCGTGAAAGTCGATTCGCCTATCGACTTGCGCCAGCTCCAGTGGACAGCCAGCCTGTTCTACGTTTCCACCCCTGTCCCCGGGATCCCACTCCAAGATAGTAGCGGTGCTTACCTGCTGCAGCTTCACCCGCCGTATGACATCGACATGTATCCGGCGAGCAATCTCACAGCCCCACAGCAAGCCTGGTCCGTGCCACAGACTGGCACCCTGACCGTCGTATCGCGGCTATCGGCGGTCGCGGGCGACGCGAACGGTGTGGTCACCCTCACCGTCAAACGCCAAAACGCGCTCGTGGCCAAGCGCACCATCGCAGTCAGCCACGGCGTGGTGCAAAACGTCCAGTTTAACGTCGATGTCACCCAGGGGGACCAAGTCTACTTCGACTACTCGGTCTACGATCCGGCGCTGGCCGGCAAGCTGTCCACCCCCACCGTCGTGGTAGCCTACGGGGATCCGAACGACAGCGCGGTCACCAGCTACACACCGCCCAGCGCCCTCCACAGCGCGGTGGTCCCGGGCCTATTTGCAGAACCCTATCGCGGCTGGACCTACGCCGGCTACAACGGCAATCGGGACCGGGCTTCGAGGCCGATCGATGAAGCCCGGCTGGTTCTGTCCGACGTCATGCCGCCGCGCAACCCGGATGGCACCGTCAACTACAACAACTACAATCCGGTCAACGCCGGGGCCTACCCGTTCACGCCCTTTCCCCAGCAGGGCTACTGGCGTGGACCCGCCGACTTGAGTTGGGTCGCAGGCGACGAGATGAGCAGCTCACGGCTGGGTCCGGCCTTTGTCTCAGTGCCGCAGGCCAACAATTTCGCTGGCAGCCGGGCCGTCGCCCGGCTGAGCCGTACCTCCCAGGATGCTGTGGCGGCCGGTTTGGGTCCCTTGGGCGGATCGTTCTCCAGCGGTATCAGCTATGGCGAAGTGGATTTCCTGGACATGAACGGCGATGGCTTCCCAGATATCGTCGGGAACGGCCACATCCAGTACACCAACTCGCAGGGCGGCCTGGAAGCAAGCAACCGCGCCCTGGCCGGTCTGGGCCACGTGCGGGACAGCGACGATTTCGCCCAGAACATCGACATCGGCGGAAATGCGGCCATGTTCAAGGCCAACGCGCGCGGTGAGGTGAACACGTCCGGCAGGGGCGCTCCCAAAGAGAACCGGACTGGTAGCCAGATGGCCCTGCTAGGGTTCGGTGGCAGCCTGGGCAACGGCACCTCCGATATTCAGACTGATTTGATCGACATCAATGGGGATGGTTTGCCAGATCGGGTCTCCCAGGGCGGTTCCCAGCTCAGGGTGGCCTTGAACCTGGGGTATGGCTTCGCACCCACCGAATCGTGGGGCAGCGCCGCCATCAATGCCGGCGCGAGCAGAGATTATTCCCTCGGCGCCGGGGTCGGGTTCAACGGCGGCATCTATGACTTTGCGGGCGGCGTGTCGTTCGACAAGAATCAGTCTCAGGCTGGCTGCCAGGGGCTGGATCTTCTGAGTGGCTCGTGCACTCAGACCGGTCAGATCCTGGTGGATCTCAACAACGACGGTCTGCCAGACCAAGTCAGCCTGAATGGGAATCGTCTACGCGTTGCCTTTAACACGGGGAACGGATTCGCGCCGGAGGCCGATTGGACCGGTGCGATGTCTGGCGGCATTGATACCAGCGCGAATGTGAGCGCAGGCGGTGGTTTGTACTTTACCATCGGTATTGGCCCGCTGTGCCTCCCTCTTCCGGAGTGTTATATCATTATCAACCCGGGCGGCGATGGCAGCCAGAGCATGGCGCGCCAGGAAACCGCCCTGCTTGACGTCGATGGGGACGGCTATCCCGATCACATCTCCAGCACCGGCGACAGTAGCATGACTGTGGCGCGCAACCGCACTGGCCGCACCAACCTGTTGAAGTCCGTCCAGCGCCCACTCGGGGCCACCATCGACCTCGACTACCAGCGCAATGGCAATACCTATGATCAACCCCAATCGCGTTGGGTGCTATCCAGGGTCTCGCTCTTTGACGGCACGCCCGGCGATGGCGTCGACACCCAGGTGACGACCTACCAGTACGAGAATGGTTTCTACAACCGCCTGGAGCGCGAGTTCTACGGGTATCAGCGTGTCACCGAGGTGCAGCGCGACGCATCCAACGGCGAGATCCCCTACCGCACCATCGTCCGCGAGTATGCAAACAACAGCTTCTTCACGCAGGGTTTGCTGACGCGCGAGCTCACGCAGGATGCCGCCGGGCACCCGTTCATCGAGACGCAAAACACGTACTCCCTGGTGGACACCGCCACCGGTCAGGGGGCTGATCCCCAGAGCACCACTGCCGCCGAGTTCCCGCAACTCGTGCGTACCGACCGGCGCTTCTACGAAGGTAGCCCGACCCCCGGGAAAAGCACGTACACCACGTTCCGGTACGACGCCTTCGGCAATATGACCCAGATGTTCGATGCTGGGGATGTGGGTGCCGGCGACGATGTGCAGGCGGACATCGACTACTCAGCATGCACAGACAACTACGTTGTCGACCAACCGACCAAGAACGTCGTCAGTAGTAATGGCGCCGTGCTGCGTCACCGCGAGGCGACCGTTGACTGCGCGACTGGCGACGTCACACAGATCCGCCAGTACCTGGAAAATGGCGAGGCCGCGGTGATCGATCTGGTCTACTTCCCCAACGGCAACGTGCAACGTGTCACTGGGCCCAGCAACAATAATGGACAGCGCTACGAGGTTCTCTACGAGTACGACCCCACCGTCCAAACGCACATCACGAAGATCACGGACAGCTTTGGCTACATCTCTACCGCGACGTACAACCTCAAATACGGCGAGGTAGAAACCGTCACCGATACGAACGACAACCCGACGGCCTACGTCTACGATGCTTTTGGCCGCCTCGCGAGCGTTACCGGACCCTACGAGCAGAGCGGTCCGGCGCCGACGATCCGCTTCGAATACCACCCCCAGGCGGCAGTCCCGTGGGCAATTGCCAGGCACCTCGATGTTTTCCGCGGCCCGGCGGCCACCATCGATACGGTAGTGTTCGTCGATGGGCTCGATCGCGTGCTCCAGACAAAGAAAAGCGGTACTGTCTTCGCCGGGCCAGACGCCCCGCCTCAGGACGTGTTGATTGTCTCGGGCCGAGTTAACTTCGACTTCGTTGGTCGCCTCGTCGAAGCATACTACCCAGTGACAGAATCCCTGGGCATGCCAGGCGTCTTCAACCCAACGTACGATAGCATCCAATCAACGCGAACAACGTATGACCTCCTGGATCGTACCACCAGGATTACGCTCCCGGATAATACATCCACGACCCTCGCCTACGCTTTCGGCCCTGACCGCTCCGGCGCCACGCAGTTCGAGACCAGCGTCACTGACGCCAACGGGAATCTGAAGAAGACATATTACGATGTGCGCGAGTTGGTCACCGCTGTCAAGGAGTTCAACCAGGGTGGGAGCCAGGTCATCTGGACTAGCTATGCCTATAACCCGGTGGAAGAGATTACTCGGGTTATCGATGACAGGAACAATATCACCGGGGTCACCTACGACAGTCTGGGGCGGCAAACGAGCATCGATAGCCCCGATGCCGGCAAGACCGAGTTCATCTACGACCTGGCCTCGAATCTTGTTGCCAGGATCACGCCCAACCTGCGCGCCGAGGGCAGGCAGATCACGTACGATTACGACTTCAACCGGTTGACCACGATCACGTACCCCGACTTCCCGGGCAACAGCGTGTCCTATACATACGGTGCTTTTGGCGCCGCTCACAACCGCGCCGGACGCATCACCCTGATCGCGGACGAATCGGGTACGCAGGAACTGTTCTACGGGAAGCTGGGCGAAATCGTCAGGGAGATCAAGACGATTGCCAGCGCCACCGAGGGCACCAGCGCTCACTCGCCCGAGGTCTACACCACGCAGTACGTCTACGACACCTGGGGCCGTCTCCAGACCCTGACCTACCCCGACGGCGAGCTCCTGACCTACTCCTATGACAGTGGCGGACTGGTCCGACAGGCAACTGGAGTGAAAGGCAGCTTCACCTACAACTACATCAATCGCCTTGAGTACGACAAATTCCAGGACCGCGCCTTCGTGGAAGCCGGCAATGGCGTTCGCACGACTTACACGTACGACCCGAGCAACCGCCGGCTCGACAACCTCATTGCTGGTGCGGCCGATGGCAGCCCGTTCCAGAATGTAACCTACACCTATGACAGGGTAGGCAACCTCCTGACTCTGGCCAACGACGTTCCCGTGCCGCCGGCCTCCCAGTACGGCGGGCCCATGACCGAAACATTCCGTTACGACGCTCTCTACCGTCTCACCGGTGCATCCGGCACCTACCAGTTCATGCCGGACAAGCGGCGCCAGTACAGCCTGAGTCTGGCGTACGACTCGATCCATAACCTTGTCTCGAAGCAGCAGACCGACCAGATCATGCAGCCGCCCGGCAGGCCCATCACCCAGAAGCCCACGACCTACACCTCGGCCTACAGCTATGGCGGCCCGCAGCCCCACGCACCCACGCACTTCGGCGACCGAACCTTTACCTACGATCACAACGGGAACCAGACAGGCTGGACCAACGACCTGAACGGCACGCGCCGAACCATCGTTTGGGACGAGGAAAACCGCATCCAGAGCATCTTCGACAACGGCCAGCAGCTGATATACAAGTACAACGATGCGGGCGAGCGGGTCGTCAAGCGCGGGCCGCTGGGTGAGATAGCCTTTGTCAACCCGTACTTCACCATCCGTAACCGCGAGATCGGCACGAAGCACATCTATGCCGACGCGACCCGGGTCGTCTCGAAACTGGTGAAATCGGACGACACCTTCGAGCAAGGCCAATTCTTCTATCACTCGAGCGACCAGGGGAGCATCAACTACGTCACCGATGCCAACGGCGGGATCTACGAGCATCTGGAGTACTTCCCCTTCGGCGAAACCTGGATCCACGAAGCGGGCGACACTCACCTCACGCCTTATCTCTTTGCCGGTAAGGAACAAGATGAGGCGACGGGGCTCTACTACTTCGGGGCACGCTACTACGACCCGCGGACCAGTGTGTGGCAGAGCACCGACCCCGTGCTGGACGACTATCTCAATGGCGAGCGGAGCGGTGGGGTCTATGATGCATCAAACCTCAACCTGTACGCCTACAGTAGCCAGAACCCCACTACCTATATCGATCTGGATGGAAGAGGCAAGGTAAAGAAGGTAAAGAAGGTCGCCAAGACCAGTCTATCCACAGGGGGGATCAAGAAGGCAACTGCGAAGAAAACCAAAATCATAACGATAAATCTTTCGAAGGCTCAGTACCCTGAAACCGCCCAACACATCGCCGACTCGATAAAGAAGGGGCATCCTTCTGTAGTGACAATCAATCGCCCAGGGGCCAAGGCGAACCGTAGAGCTTCACTGAAGGGGATCCCAACAAAGAAGGGCACGGACCGGGATGAATGGCCTATGGCAATGTTCAAGGAAGGGGGAACAGGTGCTCATATCCGCCATATCGATCCGTCCGATAACCGCGGCGCCGGGAGTTGTATAGCCCATCGATGCGCCCCCTATCCTGATGGGACTGTGATACAAATAAAAATCGTGCCATAGTCGCCTGCCAAGCAGCAGCGTCGCTGGTTCGCAAGCGGACCGTTGCCTCTGCCTTCGGGCCGCAACCGGTTCGTCAAGGCAATATCGAGGGCGCGCCAGCTGCAAGTCGGAAATGGGTTTGCAGCGGAGTCTGGTCGTATTCTATAATGAGCCGACGCGGGATGCGCAAAGTGGCCGCAGTCGCCCATATCTGCCTATCCTGCTTGACTTCAAACCCCTTGTCGGTGGGCGACGGCATTGCAGTCAGCTACCAGTGGATTCCAAGCAAGGTCGCTATGATCTCAGTCCCACAGGCCAGGGTGCACACGAAGCCAGAGTGCCTGCAATTCAGGAGGGGCAAAGGAGTACCGAGGATGAAAGCGAATTTGAGGAAGTTGGTCGAGATTGGCAGCCACCATCTAGGGCCAGATGGAGCACGATTCCCTGAAGATATCGTGCACATGGCAGGCGCTCTGCACAAGGAACTGGAAGAATTGCTGGCGCTCAAGAATGGTTTCTTCGTATTCGAAAGTGCTTTGCATATCTTCCCACTGGGTCCTGCCAGCGAAGGGTATGACCTTGGGCCGTGGAATAGCAATGATCTCTGGCGGGCCGAGTACGGTGATATGGCAGTGGGATCACTGTTCTTCGCCGAAGATATCTTCGGCGAGCAGTTTTGCCTCCGAGAGGGGCGCGTCTGGCGCTTCGACCCGGAAACAGGTGAGTATGAGAGAGTAGCTACCAACCTCGAAGGATGGGCCAGGCGCATCCTTCAAAATTATGAGGAGGAGACCGGCTACCCGCTTGCCCATGCCTGGCAGGAGACGCACGGCAGGTTGCCCCTGCGAGAACGACTCCTCCCTAAGATGCCTTTCGTCCTTGGCGGTGAGTACAACGTCGAGAACCTGTACGCCCAGGATGCCGTAAAAGGTATGAAATCTCGTGCATATCTGGCACGCCAGATTCGTGACCTCCCGGACGGTGCTCAGATCCAGTTCGAGATCACCGACGACTGATTCCTGGTCCGCAGGGAGAAGGGCCGGTTTTACCATAACGTGATGTGGCCTCTCCTGTACCCGCGAAGCGATTCGCGACGGGGAGGCCGCTTCTCGTCGATCACTTGGGGGCGAAGCGGGCTACACCTGTACAATACCTGCTCAGAAGCAAGTGGCTCTTCTACATGTGGCGAGAACCTTCGTGCCGGCGGGGAGGAGAAATCCGGCTGAGACGACCGGTTGGACCGCAGAGTAGCCTGAACAGACAGTCAGCGTTGGTCTGTGTTTTGTGTTGCGACGCACACAATCGCGGAGAAGTTGTTTGCGGTGCGTGATTCCTCGGGCGGTCTGATGGGGCGACGCTCGCAGGCAGAACCAGGCGAACGAGAATGGCCAGACAGCACTGTTCGGGAACGGCCTGCCCGTGGTCTCCCGGCAATATCGGGAAGGAAGATACGCGATGAACCTGGCCAGTCACACGCTCAAACAGCGGATCGCTATCTTGCGCTGGGCCCTCCCGGTTACGCTTGCCATTATAACGATATTGTACCAGCTTTGGTCAGCACACCTGGCCCACAACTACTATGGCGAAACCATTCACTATGCGGTGGAGTTTCTGTTCTATGCTACGGTTGGCCCGCTGCTGATTTTTTTGGCTTTGACGCGCCTCGGCCGCTGGCTGGACGAAAAGGAGCGAGTCGAGAAACAAGCCCGGGCCAGCGAGCAACGGCTGGCCTCGATCACCAACGCCTCAGCCGATGCTATTCTTAGTCTCGACAGTCAGGGACGAATCGTATCCTGGAATCGCGGGGCCGAACTCATCTTTGGCTATCAGGAGCACGAAATGCAGGGCCGGTCACTCCTTGAACTACTCGGGGGTCGTGAGGCGGCCGAGGTCGAGTTCCGCTGGCTGGCCGAGGGTGTCCGGCAAGAGGGGTTTGTCCGTGGGCACGAGACGACCTGCCGGGACGTCACCGGCCAACAGATTAGTGTGGAATTGACGGCCACGCATCTCACGGATGAAGCCGGGCAAGAGCTTGCGATGTCGGTTATCTTGCGGGATGTCACTGAACGCCAGCGCCGGGAGGCAGAGATCCGGCGCCTCAATGCCAGCCTGAGAGAACAGGTCGCCGAACGAACCCGGGAACTGGCCGAAAAGGTCGAAGAATTGGCCCGAGCCAATTCCGAGTTGCAGCAACTCGACCGCATGCGGTCGGAATTTGTCTCTCTCGTTTCGCATCAACTTCGGGCCCCGCTCACGAACATGTACGGTGCGCTCGAACACATCGAGGCCAATTGCCCCGTGATGGATGCGACCTGTGTCCGGATGCTTCCCATCCTGAATCAGCAGGTTGAGCGGCTCGACCATATGGTGCGGGATGTGCTGAATATGACCCGCATCGAGTCTGGCGCTTTGGTGCTTCATCCCGAGCCCATCTCGGTTCTGCCGATTGTGGAACAAGTCGTGGAACAGATTCGCGCTCGCACTGCCGAAAGACAATTCTGCCTACCCACGAAACCCGGCCTACCGCTGGTCTTCGCCGACCGTGAGCAGGTGGTGGAAGCCCTCTTGAATCTGCTCGACAATGCCGATAAATACTCGCCGCCGGGGCAAGAGGTGGTCATTGACGTGCGGGCCGATCAAACCGAGGTGACGCTCTCGGTTCGGGATTTCGGTCCCGGCCTGCTACCCACCGACCTGGATCGTATCTTTGAGAAATTTCACCGGACCGACGGCAGCGACTCACAGGCGGTCTACGGCTACGGCCTTGGCCTGTACATCTGCCGCCGTTTAGTGGAGGCACAGGGCGGTCGTATCTGGGCGGAGAATCACCCCAGTGGCGGCGCAGTCTTCTCCGTTGCCCTTCCAGTAGCGACATAACGATGACTTCTCAGGCAATCTTGTTGATTGACGATGATGAAACCCTGCTCGAATTGCTCTCCGGTCACCTGGAGACGGCCGGGTATCACTCCGTGGCGGTCAATGATGGCCCGGGCGGACTGCGCCTGGCCGCCGAGGTCCAGCCTGACCTGGTCGTGCTAGACGTGATGATGCCCGGTATGGATGGCTGGGAGGTCTGTCGGCGGCTGCGTGAGAAGTCGAGCGTGCCCATCATCATGCTCAGCGCCAAAGGTGAGGAAATTGACAAGTTGCGCGGTTTTCGCCTGGGCGTGGATGATTACGTGACCAAGCCCTTCTCCTTCGCCGAACTGACGGCTCGGGTGGGGGCGGTACTGGCACGGGCCACGCATGTCCCTGGGTCGGCCCATCAGGTGACGAGCGGCGACCTGAGCATTGATTTCGACCAACACCGTGTGGCTGTGGCCGGTCGCCCGATTGACCTCACCCCGACCGAATATCACCTGCTCGAAACCCTCGCCCGCCACGTTCACCGGACGGTGCCCACCGAGCGGCTGTTGGCCGAAGTCTGGGGGCCGGAATACGCCGGCGAGGTTGAACACGTCAAGCACTACGTCTGGGCCCTGCGCAAGAAGATCGAGACCGACCCCGGCGACCCCAAACACATCCTCACCGAACGTGGCTTCGGCTATCGCTTCGAATAATCCCCACCGAACACACACTTTCCCTAGACCCAATTTAGACCTTTCCCTGCCACACTTAGCGGTAGACAGGAGCGCAGATCCATGGCTCACTACCGCGTCTTTCTACCCGATCTTCGTTTTTATCAGCAAACAGTTGCCTGCCAGTTTGCCTGCCCGGTGCGCACCGATGGCCGCGCCTACGTGACCGCCATTGCTCAGGGCGACTATGAGCGCGCCTACTTGATCGCCCGTGAGACGAATCCCTTTGCCTCTACCTGCGGCTGGGTTTGCGGCGCGCCGTGCGAGGCGGCCTGCCGGCGCGGCAAAATCGACGCGCCCATTGCCATCCGTGCGCTCAAACGCTTCGTCAACGATCGTTACGGCGTTTATTTGGGCGAAACTGGCGCATCCAGGCAACCCCCAGCCTGGCCAGCTTACGTTGGACCAACTCGTACCTTCGATCTAGGCAATACTACTTTTCCGACCAGCCGCAGTGGACTCGTCGCCGCCCGCAAGCACAGCCCAAAGACGGGCAAGCGGGTCGCCATCATTGGCGCCGGGCCGGCCGGACTGGCCTGCGCTCATGACCTGGCCTTGCTCGGCCATGACATCACCCTCTTTGAAGCGGCCCCGCTCGCCGGGGGGATGCTTCGTCTCGGCGTTCCCGAATACCGCCTGCCTCGTGAATTGATTGACCTCGAAATTGAGGCCATTCTGGCCCTCGGCCCCACGCTGAAGGTCAACCAGGTGTTGGGCCGCGACTTCACGCTGGCGGATTTGCGCCGTGACCCCTCGACCCATTCGGCAGGCTCAGGGCCGGCCGGCTCGGGCGGCGACTTCGACGCCGTGTTTATCGCTATTGGCACATACCGGAGCCGGAACCTCAATGTGGAGGGCGAGCAGTTCGACGGTGTCCTGCGCGCGGTGGATTTTCTGCTCAACGTCAACCTGGGCGGCTACAACCTTGATCTGGGGAAACGGGTGCTGGTGATCGGCGGCGGGAACGTGGCGATGGATGTAGCCCGCACCGCTGCACGCCTTGGCTATCCGGCCCAGTCCGGTGGTGACCTTGAAATGACCCTGGACGTAGCCCGGGCCGCCCGCCGGCTGGGGGCAACTCAGGAAGTGCACTGCCTGGTGGTCGAAGACCGGCACGAAATGTTGGCCGACCCGTTCGAGATCGCCGAAGCTGAAGAGGAAGGGGTGGTGATCCACAATCACTTTGCCCCTAAGCGCATTCTCGGTGCCGGCGGCCGGGCAACCGGCGTCGAAACGCTGGATGTTGCCCGCGCCTTTGACGAACGCGGGCGGTTCAACCCGCAACTGGTCCCAAACACTGAAAGAGGTTGGGAGTGCGATAGCGTAATTGTCTCCATCGGGCAAACTGGTGAACTGGACTGGGTGCGGCCCGAAGATGGCCTGGAGGTCACACCGCGCGGCACCCTGGCCGTAGACAAAGAAACGCTGATGACGACCGCGCCGGGTGTGTTTACCGGCGGTGACATCGCCTTTGGCCCGCGCCTGATCATCAACGCCGTGGCCGACGGCCAGCGCGCGGCGCGGGGCATCCACGCGTATCTCCAACACGTCCGGCCGCGCCTGGTTCGAAAAGGCTTCTTCACGCCCATTTCCAGACGTGACTATCCTCAAGTATCTCCGCTGCGCGACTCTCTGCGCTGGGATCGTCGCCAGCCACCAGCGCTACCGGTCGAGCGGCGCATCGGTGTGGCCAGGGTGGAATTGGGCTTCGATGAAGCTACCGCACGCGAGCAGGGGGGGCGCTGTTTGATTTGTACCCTCAATCCGATCTTCGACGGCGACCTGTGCATCGTGTGCAACGGCTGCGTGGATGTGTGCCCCACAGACTGCCTGAAGCTGGTGCCGGTCTCGGCTATAGCAGGCGACGAAACAGTGGCAGCTGTCATCCAGGGTCGTTCGACCGAACGGCCAGCAGCGTCGGCGATGCTGCTTGACCCAACGCGCTGCATCCGCTGCGGCCTATGCGCGGCCCGCTGCCCCACCGAGGCTGTCAAAATGGAGTCATTCCGCTTCACCGAAGAGGTGTTGTTCGAGAGGCAAGGGGAAGGCGGTACGATTGCCTGAACTACTCCGTTTCTCGATGGTATCTCCTCAGCCGCGCCTGGCGGATTGCCAGATCCGCCGGCTGCGCCGGCCGGACCACGCCCTTTTCGTCATCCCATTGGCCTGGATTGCCAAATCCAGGCCGAGCGGCAGCCGCTCCCGGCGGATCGCCAGATCCGCCGGCTGCCGATGAAGATCATTCTATTCAACCAGGCCGGGAGTGACCCGGTCCTAAGTCAAGGTAAGGAGGAAACCATGCGTAAACAACCTGTTGTTCCGATTATCGTGATTTTAGCCCTGGCCGCGCTGTCTCTGGCGGCCTGTGGTGGCGGCGGCCAGGCGGCCGGCGGCCCCACCGAAGTCCACGTAAAGCTGAGTGAGTTTAAGGTTGAGATGGACAAATCCAGCATCCCGGCCGGGCCGGTGAAGTTTATGATAGACAACGCAGGCAAGGAGACGCACGAAGTGGTTCTGGAACGCGCCGGCGATGACGACAAACCGTTTACGGCCAACGGTAAGGAGTCGGAAGCTGAAGACATTGAGGCGGGCAAGTCTGCTACATTGGAATGGACGATCGACGAGCCGGGCCAATATCAACTGAGTTGCCACATCAATGAGAACAATGAGGATCACTACGCCTTAGGTATGGTGCAGAGCTTTACCGTGACCGGGAAGTAAGGAGCCAGAGAAATTATAAGGTGTTTGCCCGGAGTGCAGATGGCCATCTGCACTCCGGCAGGCACTCCCTGGCGGTAAGCGTGATTTGGCGACAGGGTGACCGGAACTGCGGATATTGTGAGGGTAATCCATGGCCCGCTTGTCATTTTCTGATCAATTGTTGAACTCCCGCCTATGGCGATCGTTCTTCCGGCACGGCTGGCCGGACAACCCGCTCGACCGCTCATTGGCGATGACCAGCAACATTTTCTTTCACCTGCACCCGGTCAAGGTCAGCCGCAAGAGCTTGCGCTGGTCGTACTCGTTTGGCCTGGGTGTCATTACTGCGATTCTGTTTGGTGTGCTCGTGTTCACCGGCGTGCTGCTGATGTTTTACTACGTGCCGTCGGTGGAGCGGGCTTACCCGGCGATGAAAGAGATCCAGTTATTGGTGCCGCTGGGCCAGTTTACCCGCAATATGCACCGTTGGGCGGCCCACCTGATGGTGTTGGTAGCGATATTGCATATGGCCCGGGTGTTTTACACCGGGGCCTACAAGCCGCCGCGCGAGTTCAACTGGATTGTCGGTGTGGCCTTGCTCTTGCTCACCCTGGGGGCCAGTTTTACCGGCTACCTGCTCCCCTGGGATCAACTGGCCTACTGGGCGATCACGGTCGGGACGAATATTGCCGGTTACGCACCGATTGCCGGTTCGGCGGTGCGTTCGATGCTATTGGGTGAAACGGAGGTGGGGCAGAACGCGCTCATCCGGTTTTATACCCTGCACGTGGCCGTCTTGCCGCTGCTCATTACGCTCCTTATCTCGCTACATATCTGGCGGGTGCGCAAGGACGGCGGCCTGGCCGCCAATGATGCATCGGCCAACGGCTCTCAGCCTGAAAAGTGACCCGAATGGCTCCTCATGGAGGTTGCCGTGACGACTCAAGCCCCTGTTACCGATGAAATCTTCCCGCAACATACGGGTAAGAGTTACGCGCTGGTGGAATTGATGCCCGGTGAAAGTCCGATGGTAGGCAAAGGGCCCGACGATACAGTATTTTCATTTCCTGTTGTGTTATTGTGGGAAATCCTCCTCCTGCTGGGGGTAACGCTGGCTATCTTTCTGTTCTCTTTGCTTAAGCAGGCGCCGCTGGAGGCCATCGCCAACCCGCTGGTGACCACCGATCCGGCCAAGGCGCCCTGGTATTTTGTTGGGCTGCAGGAATTACTCGAACACATGCATCCAACCCTGGCAGGCGTCATCATCCCGGGGGTCCTCGTCTTGTTTTTGATGGCACTACCCTACATAGACCATTCTCGGGCGGGGGCCGGGGTATGGTTTGGATCGAGACGGGGCCGGTGGATTGTGATCTGGACGGCACTATACACGCTGGTGGTCATGCCAACCTACGTCATGCTGGACAACGCCTTCAGCCTGCGTGAACTGCTCCGAGGCGTCGTACCGCAGTGGGTGGCTCAGGGGCTATTGCCGGGGGCCATCATCGGTGGCCTCGTTGCATTGCCGGTCCTGGTGCTCTGGCGGCGAAGAGCCAATACGCGCGAGATCATGCTGGCGCTGTTCACACTCATGTTCCTCTCGGCGATCGTCTTCACCGTCACCGGCTTTTTGTTTCGAGGGCCGGGCTTTAAGTTGTATGGGCCAGGGCAGATGCCGTTCTGGTATAACCCGTGGGACGGACTCTAAGTAATGACCGTTGACACACGAAATAACTCATGGGGTGTGGAGCTATGGCACACAATCTGAAATCACAACCGCAGTATATGACCAGACGCAAATTTTGGGGCTGGGCGTTTGGAGCTGCGCTTCTCGGGCTGTTCGGGCAGGCCGGTACGGCGCTGCTCCAGTTCTTCAAACCGCGGGTTGAAGCGGGTACATTTGGTGGCAAGGTAGTCGCCGGGCAGGTTGGCGAATTTCAGCCCGGCACCGTGAGCCACGTACCAAAGGGGCGCTTCTACATCTCACGCTTCGAAGATGGGGGGATGCTGGCCCTGTGGCAACGCTGCACTCACCTGGGTTGTACCGTCCCCTGGCGTGAAGATGAACACCAGTTTCACTGCCCGTGTCACAGTTCGCTCTTCAATACGAAGGGCGAGGTCATCGGCGGCCCAGCCCCGCGCCCACTGGACCTCTTCCCGATAAAAATCGTAGACGGGCAAGTCGTCGTCGATACCGGCAACCCGATTGCGCGCGAGAAATTTGACCCGTCGCAGGAAACCCTGATATGAAGGAGGCGCTATGCGCCCGAGAGAGAACTATACGCCTTTCGTGGCTGTCGCCTTCAGCCTGACGCTGGCGATCATGGCCTTGTTCCAAATCTACATCTTCCGCGAACCAGCACGTATCGCCGCCGATGAAGCCCACGACAGGTCACAGGCCGTGGACGAGGGTCGCACGCTTTTTGGAACATACTGTACCACATGTCACGGCAAGCAAGGTGAAGGCGTAGACGGCCCGCCGCTCAACGATAAACAATTCCTCACTGATACAAATGATCAAACAATTTTTAGTCTCATCAGTTCCGGTGTGCCCGGCACCGAAATGCCGGCCTGGAATCAATCACTCGGCGGCCCGCTGACCGATCAACAGGTGAGCCAGCTTGTCGCCTTCATCCGCAACTGGGAACCTACCGCGCCTGACCGCCACGCCGAGGCGCAGAAGGGCGATCCCGCAAAAGGACTGGTCATCTTCGATAGCACGTGTGTCATCTGCCACGGCGAAAATGGCCAGGGCACGGACCGCGCCGTTGCCCTCAACGATCCGGCCAGACTGACCCAGTTTGACGACGGGTGGTACGCCAGGACCATTGCCGAGGGTCGCCCGGCCATGGGTATGCCAACCTGGGGCACCGTGCTTTCTCCGCAGCAAATCCGTGACCTGGTGGCGCTCTTGCGTGCCTGGCAGCGGGGTGAAACGGTCAACCTGCCCGGTCCGGGGGAACACTTGCATAATGCCGCGCATGCGCTGGAGCATGGCGAGGTTGAGGATGCTGAATTTCACCTTGAGATGGCGGCCAGGGTTGCTTCCGGCGAACAACTTGACCTCATTAACGAAGCTCTGGAAGCGTTGAAGAAAGGCGACACCGTCACTGCCAGTCAAGCCATCGAAAAGGTTGAGTCCGCTGAAGGCGGAAAGCAGGATGTGCACCATTAGGCCGGCGATGAGCGCGATCAGGAAATACCCGGTATGCGGGGCGATTCGAGGCACATCAAGCCGCGGGGATGGGAACTCGCGCCACGCCGGGACGAGTTCCCCGTGATCGAGGCGTCATCATAGAAGGAGTCCGGATGATCCTGCTGGAGCAAGGTACTCATCGATGCCGTGGCTCCGGCCGGCGAAGCGCCGGGGGCGGAACCACACCCTGCGTTACCACGCTGTTCGTCGGGCGGGCGGGACGCCCGCGCTCCCAGGCCCTGGGCCTCACGCCTGGGAATGACTCGAGTTGAATGCGCCCCACAGATGTTGGACATCTGTGGGGCGCGCTCATCCCGGCGGCCAAACAGTCTGCGTTCGGCCCGGTTCTCGATCGATGATCGTCCGGCTACTTCACGGTCAGCGAGCCCGTCATGCCGCCCTCTTTGTGGCCGGGGACGGTGCAGAAGAAGGTGTAGGTCCCGCTCTTCTCGGGGGTAAAGGTCATCTCGGATGTCTCCCCGGGCATCGTGTGCACGTGGAGGTCGGCGTGCATACCGGTGGTCATGTGGCTACTCTCGGCCGGCTGGTCCATTTTGATGTCAATCTGCTCGATCGTGAAGTCGTGCTCCAGCGCGCCTTCATTCTTGAGGACCAGGTGAACCGGCTCACCTGCGGCGAGCTCGATGGTTGCCGGGTTGTACTTGAGCTCGTTGCCGACCCTGACGACCACCTCCTTCGGGGCTCCAGGGGCGGAGGGGGCACTGGCCTGCGGCGTCCCGCCACAGGCGGCGAGAACGAGCGCAAGCAAGGCGGTGACCAGCACAGCGACATGGAACTTCCTCATCATTTTACCTCTTCAGTGCAACTGGGTGATTTGGAGACAGCCCCGAAATTATAGTCAGGGTGGGGCGGCTCGATCGCATTTCGGGGTACGGATCCACCTGACATTTGTCACATTCTTGCTATGACAACGGCCAGGGTAATGGGCGCTCTACTCATGACTCAGCACTCGCGCGGTGCAGGCCCGTCACAGCTTGTAGCCGATCATCCGGAGGAAGGCCTTGCGCTTCTGAATTTCGGTCTCGTCCTCCACGCCCTGTGTTTTCATGCCATCAATCACGCCCAGGATCCCGCGGCCCTGGTCGGTTTCAGCGACAATCACTTCGACCGGGTTGGCCGTCGCGCAAAAAATGCCGCAGACCTCAGGCACTCCTTGGATGGTGTTGAGGATGTTGATCGGGTAGAAACCCGACCCGAGGAACAGGATAAAGGCGTGGCCGGTCGAGAGGGCCAGGGCGTTCTTCCTGGCCAGCTCGATCATTTCGTCGTCGGTGCCCGACCAGCGCACCAGGGCTGGCCCGGATGACTCGCAGAACGCCAGGCCGAACTTGATGCCGGGAACGCTCGTCACCAGCGCTTCGTGGATGTCCTCGACGGTCTTGATGAAGTGGCTCTGGCCAAGGATGAAGTTGGTATCCGCGGGCTTGTCAATCTTGACAGTCGTGAGTTCCATTTGAGTTGCCTCCTGCTGGCAGTCGTGGTGATCAAACGGGGTGCTCGGACAGGTCGGTGGCGGCTCATTGTACCGGTTGCGCCGCCGATCCGCCAGCGGTACCGCCCGGTGAGGCCGGCCGTTTTCGTCCCCAGAAGACACGCTCGGCGGACCCGGTGCCGGGAGATCGAGAGAGGGCAAGCTGCAATGCAAAGCGCCGGGGGCGACCCCGGCGCTTTGGCACTGAGAACCTCGCCCCGGCCAGGGGCGGAGCGGCTCCCGGGCCTCCTGAGGCGTCTCCAATGGGGGTCTCAGTAGTCCCAGAAGAGACGCGCCCCGCGGGTCTCCAGGAGTTCCAGGAAGAAGTAGAAGAGGTCGGTCTTGGTGATGATGCCGACGAGATGGCCATCCAGCAGCACCGGCAGGCAACTGATGCGGTGATTGCGCATCATCTGGCCGGCCTCAAGCAGGGTCGCTCCAGGTGTCACCGTCACGACCGTTTCGGTCATCACGTCGCCGACGCAGAGATCGGTCAGCATAGGCGCGCTGGCGTAGGGGTCATCCACCGGGAGGACCGGCGCGTGGGTTGCAAGCCGCAGGTCACGATCACTCACGATACCGATCAAGTGATTATCAGTCGTAACAACCGGGAGATGGTGAATCCGGCCAGCGGCCATCAAGGAAATAGCAACCGAGACGGCGGTCTCCGGTGTAATGGTCATTGGGTTGCGGGTCATGCGCTGGGCAACGAGCATTCGGCGTCTCCTTCCGCGCGCTGCACCGATGAACCGTGTATTGGTAGCCTACCAGCACCTGGTGCCCGATGGCACCGCATTCTGTCAGCTTTTGCGCTGCGTTTTGTCATTCTGGCAGGCGGTCTCCTCCTCTTTTTCGCTGTGGACGCCGTCTCACCGCGCGAGGGTGGACGCGGCCAGGTGGGGTGATCGCCAGGGAGCCGTACCGGGGCCCCACATTCGGCGAGAATCAGTCTTGACGCAGCGATGGAATTGAGACTACGATAGAGCCATCGATCCCGCGCCGCTTCAGGCCGGCTAGAGCATCGGTCAAGGCCTCAGACTTCCGAAGTCTGGTGGGGATCGTGCTGGCCCAAAACGCGCTCCGCCGGGGGTGATCGAGGCGCGCCCCGGCCGCAAACAAGACTTCGGAAGTCTTTGCCCTCCCCCCGCGGGATGACGTGACCGGGGGGCTAGAAACTCTTCGTCTGGTTCCCGGCACGCCCGGCTGCCAGCGAGTGGTGGGCTTCGGCAGACTTTGCGTGCAGGTGCTCCTGGACTATACTCTGTCACCAACGTGACTGCCACGATGAGGCTCGTGGGCGGTCGCTGACATAAGAAATGCGCCCCTTGTGAGCTAATAGCCTCTACCACCCGTCATTGGCGGGGGTAGAGGCTTTTCTATTGGTTGGCGCGGTCAATGGAGCCGATGAACGATCATCTTCAATCCGGCGCAAGGAGTCCGCTCAGCGAGAATCACGCCCGGCGCGTCCTCGCCACAGTGAAGTATGTCGATGAACTGCTGGTCCAACTCCAGCACCTGGGCCGGGGTGAGATCTCGGTGTTCGAGGGTATCACGGTTGACCTCACCCCGGCCCAGGCCGGTTACGTGCTCGACACGTTGACTGCAATTCGGCAGCGCCTGCTGGAGACATTAGAGCGGTGCGGGGTGACACTGCCGGCCTCCCGGCAGACCGTCACTTGGGCGATGCAAGTCATGCTGACAATGGTTGACATCTCACTCTCCGAGATGCGACCGGAGTCGATGCGGGGATACGGTGCCCTCGATACCGGGTATGCCGTTGCCATCGATGCCGCGATTGAGGACCTCTCGCGGCTCATCGCGCGCCTGAAGCAGTTCCTGGCGACCGGTCTAGGCGAGGATCTCGAGACCCGCTTCGCACGCCTCGAGCGCGCACCGGTGGATGTGGCGCTGCTCACTACGCTCACCCGCATCGTGCGCGACCGGGGGCTTGTGGAGTTGCGGCCCGCGCTTGAAAGCGTGGTAGAGCGGCTGGAGCGACCGGCGTTTGAAATCGCCGTCTTCGGTCGTGCCAGTGCAGGGAAGTCGTCCCTCCTGAATGCACTGGTTGGGATGCCGGTGCTCCCTGTCGGCGTCGTGCCTGTCACGGCAGTCCCCGTTCGTCTCCGGCGCGGGACCGAAACACGGGCGTGGATCAGCTTCGCCGACGCCCCGACCATCGAGGTGCCTCCAGCGACGCTGGTCGAGTTCGCGAGCGAGATGCAGAACCCTGGCAATGCCAGGCGTGTCACCCGGATCGAGGTCGCAGTTGCCAGCGAGGTGCTCCCTTCCGGGGTTGTTCTTGTTGATACTCCCGGGATCGGCGCGCTCGGAACGAGCGGCACCCAAGAGGCGTACGCCTCCGTGCCGCACGCCGATGCAGGGGTACTCCTCATTCCGGCCGGCGTGCCGCTCAGCGGCGATGACCTGGCGCTGCTCCGGGCGCTGACCACGGCGGCAGCCAGGCCGCTCCTCGTCGTCAGTAAGTTCGACCTACTGCCGCCGGAGGATGGTTCCACTTTTCTGGACTACGCGCGAGCGACAGTCGCACGCGAATTCGGCGAGCAGCTTCCCGTCGCGCCCGTCAGCGTCGTCGGCAAGCACCGCTATCTATTGGAACTCTGGTTTGCCGAGGCGGTCCAGCCCCTCTTTCGCGATTCGGAGCGGCTGGCGGAGCGCGCGCTCCGGCGTAAGGTCGCCGCAATTCGGGAGGCGGTTGCGACCGCGTTGCGCTCGATGCTGGCACAAAGCGTGCACGCCTCAGCGCCGTCGGCGCCGCGCGAGTGGCGCGCCCTCGCTGAGGCAGGGGCACAACAGTTGGTTGCGGCCCGGGCGGCAATTCGCCAGGCCGCTACGGTGGTGGCCGAGGCGCAAGCGGAGGGACTTGACGCGGCGGCGGCCCGTCTGGCGGCGGCGTACGCTCAAGAGCAGACGATTGACGCCGAGGTGGAAGTTGACCGGGCGATCCGCACGCTCGTGGATGGGGCCTCGCGTGACGTGCGGGAGCAGTTGGAAGAGCTCCGCGCGACACTGCTCGAGAGAGCGAGCCAGCTCTCAGAGCATGCGGGCCTCCAGCCACCGGCACCCGATGATTTGCACGTCGACCTCTCGGGGATGCCCCTCTTGCCCGCCGGCCCGTGGCTCGCCGCGCCGGTCCGGCGCCCCCATCTGGCTCGCTACCTGACGCGCGGTTTGCAGGGGCGCGTGCGTCGACTGCTCGAAGCGGCGGCCGACCCTCGCCTGAGTATCGAATTACGCCGCTACGCGTGGGCCTTCGAGCGCTGGGCCGAGGGCGCGTATCAGCGGCTCGCGCGACAGTATGATGAGGTGATCGAACCGGCCCGCGGCACGTTGGAGCGGGGAGAATCGGAGGCGGGGCAGTCTCTTGATCTCGACGGGTTACGGGCCGACCTGGCCGCGATTGAGTCGTTCATCGCGTAGTCACGTTGTTCTTTCAAGAGGTCACAACGATGAATCTTTGGCATAACCTCCCACGCCGTCCCGAGGTGCCGAGACGGGTGACGATGATCGTGGGGATTCCGAAGGGCACCCGGAACAAGGACGAAGATGACATCCCGGCAGAGGCGCCTGGTTGGGACGACGCCGCAGCGGCGCGGCCGATCATCGCGGGTATCATCCAGACGTACCCGCGATGCTGCGGAGCGCCCCATGGCTGAATCGGAGGTTGAAACCAGCACAACTACTCCCCGTTCCTGGCTGACACCAACAGTGTGGGGGGTGGCCCTCACCAGCTTTCTCAGCGACGCCGGCCATGAGGCGGGTACGGCCATTTTGCCGCTCTTTCTGGCTGCCATCGGCGCACCGCCTGTTGCGCTCGGTGCCATCGAGGGCATTGCCGATGGTCTCTCGAGTGGTGCGAAGCTCATCGCGGGTTGGTGGGGTGATCGTGTGGCGCGGCGGAAGCCGATTGTTGTGGTGGGATACGCGTTGACCGGGTTCTCTGTCGGCCTGTTCGCACTGGCGACGAGTTGGCCCTTTGTTCTGGTGGCGCGAGCCGTGGGCTGGCTCGGGCGGGGGGTGCGCGGGCCACTGCGCGATGCCATCCTGGTCGATGCCGTCCCGCCCGGGGCCCGCGGGCGAGCCTTCGGCTTTCACCGCACCGGCGACACCCTCGGCGCCATCGTCGGGCCGCTCCTGGCACTGGCATTGCTCGCTCTGCTCGGGCACGGCGCCCCCGTCGTCAGCAGCTACCGCTGGCTCTTTGCCCTGGCCATGATCCCGGGCATTCTCAGCGCCCTGACCTTCGCGCTCACTGTTCGTGAGGGGCGCCGCGTGATCGACAACCCGCACGGCTTCCTGGCGGCCTTCGGGGCCCTGCCGCCGGCCTTCCGAACCTACCTGGTCGGGGTGGCCCTCTTCGGCGCGGGCGACTTCGCCCACTCCCTGCTGACCCTCCGCGCCAGCCAGGTGTTGGCTCCCACGCTGGGCGCCGCGCGGGCGGGGCAGATCGCCGTGGGGCTCTACATCCTCCACAACAGCCTGTACGCAGTTGCTTCCTATCCCATCGGCGTCCTGGCCGACCGCTTCAACCCGCGCCGGCTGCTGGCGCTCGGCTACGTCTTGATGGGAGTGATGGCGCTGTTGCTCATGCAGTCCTCGTCGGCGCTCGTGAACCTGGCGTCGATCTTTGTTTTTGGTGGGCTGGCGATTGCAGCGGAGGACACCCTGGAAGGCACCGTGGCGGCCCAGCTCTTGCCGGCCGCGCTGCGCAGCACGGGGTACGGCGCCCTGGCGGCCGTCAACGGGCTGGGGGACACGCTCTCCAGTCTGGTGGTCGGCTTCTTGTGGACAGCGGTCACGCCAGCAGCCGGCTTTGCCTACACGGTGGTACTCAGCCTGGCGGGGGCTGCCGTCGTCTGGTGGGGCGCTCGCGGCCACGCGCGCCGAGGAAGCGCAAGCTGAGCAGGGATCCAGGAGCGACCAGGGACAGGCGTTATGCTCGTACGGCAGGGACAGACGGAATGGAATCGAGGGGAACGGTTGCGCGGGCCGGGCCTGGGCACCGAGACCTTGTGGCGAGTGAGGCAAGACAGCGGTACCATCAACGTCATCGAGGCCGATCATGGTGAGTTCACAATCGGGTTGCTGAACGATACCTGCCATCGGCGGTCTCGCTCGGGATAACTCGGACTGCTCCACGCCGGAGTGGGGTCGGCCTCCCAGCACATCTATTATGCAAAGTACGAACGTACAGGTCTGAAACGTCGGATTTGGGGCTTGCATTCTCCAGATCCTTTGCTAGAGTTGGGGAACTACATTGCTCTCCTCATTGCCGCCCTGTCGCGGCCGGCGGCCCCGTGAAGGAGCCTGGTACCATGGAGCTTTCGTCGCCGCCCGCCTGCCGGGTTCGATCCTTCCCCCTGCGCCGGGCGCGCCTGGCCGGGTGCTGGTTGCTGATTCTGGCGCTGCTCCTCTCGGGGATCGGTGCGCCGCGGGCTCCGCTG
>DOUV01000272.1 GCA_003520455.1 Chloroflexota bacterium
ACCGAAGCCCCGGCCGCGACCGAAGCCCCGGCCGCGAGCGCGGGCGAGCTGAACGTTTATAACTGGTCCACCTACATCGCCGAGGATACCGTCCCGAACTTTGAGAAGCAGTTCAACGTCAAGGTCAACTACGACGTCTTCGAGAGCAACGAGGAACTGCTGGCCAAGATCCAACCCGGTAACCCCGGCTACGACGTCATCGTCCCCAGCGACTACATGGTGGAGATCATGATCGCGGAGGGCCTGCTCGAGCCGCTCAACAAGGACAACATTCCGAACTTCAAGAATGTCGACGAGCGCTTCATCGACCCACCCTACGATCCCGGCAACCAGTACTGCGTCCCCTATCAGTGGGGCACGACCGGCATCGGCTACAACCGCGCGAAGGTCGGAGGTGACATCGACAGTTGGGAGTCCATGTTCAAGCCGAAATCCGGGATGCGCATCGGCTTCCTGGAAGACATGCGCGGCACCCTCGGCGCCGCGCTGATCTACCTGGAGTACGATGTCAACACGACTGATCCTGAGCAGATCGCCGAGGCCAAGAATCTCATCCTGGCTGTCAAAGATCAGATCGTGGCCTTCGCTCCGGACAACGGCCAGGACCTCCTCAACCAGGGCGAGGTGGATATCCAACACGAGTATGTCGGCGACATCCTCCAAATCCAGGAGAACAACGCCGACTTCCAGTACGCCATTCCCAAAGAGGGAAGTATCATCTGGACAGATAACCTCTGTATCCCGAAGGGCGCCCCGCACAAGGCGGCGGCCGAGCAGTTCATCAACTACATTCTGGAGCCACAGGTCGGCGCGGATATTTCCAACTACACCTTCTACGGCACGCCGAACAAGGCCGCGCTCGAGCAGGGATTGATCGACGCCGAAGCCCGCGACAACCCCGCGATCTATCCGGCCGGCGACGTGATGGAGAAGCTCCAGTTCCTCAAGGACGTGGGCGATGCCACCACGCTCTACGACGACGCCTGGACCGAGATCAAGACGGCCGTTGGAAAGTAGCGCCCGCGATGACCCGAGAGGGACGCGTATGACAGCCTCACATGCGGTCGAGCTGGCCGGCGTGACGAAAAAATTCAAGGCGCCTGGAAGCCACGAGATCACAGCGGTCGACAATGTGACCCTGCGGATCAACGACGGCGAGTTCTTCTCGCTCCTCGGCCCCAGCGGCTGCGGCAAGACGACCTCGCTCCGCATGATCGCCGGCTTCGAGATACCGGACCGCGGCGAAATCCTGGTGTTAGGCCAGCCGATGGGTGACACGCCGCCCTACCTGCGCCCGGTCAACACCGTCTTCCAGAATTACGCCCTCTTCCCGCATATGACCGTGGCCGAGAATGTCGGCTTCGGTCTGCGCATGGAGGGCGTGAGCCGGGGCGAGATCGACCGGCGCATGGCTGAGGCGCTCGAGATGGTTCAACTCGGCGGGATGGGTGCGCGCAAACCCAAACAGCTCTCCGGTGGGCAGCAACAGCGGGTGGCACTCGCCCGGGCGCTGGTCAAGCGCCCGGCCGTGCTGCTCCTGGACGAGCCGCTGGGCGCTCTCGACCTGAAGCTTCGCAAGGCGATGCAGCTCGAGCTCAAGCACATGCAGCAGAATGTGGGCATCACCTTTCTCTACGTCACCCACGACCAGGAAGAAGCCCTCACCATGAGCGACCGCATCGCCGTCATGAACTACGGGCGCGTCTTGCAGGTTGGAACGCCGATGGAAATCTACGAGCAGCCCACCGGCCGCTTCGTGGCCGATTTCATCGGCGAGAGCAACTTCATTCAGGGGGTGGTCCGCGCACTGGACAGGGGCGTGGCACAGGTCGCGGTGGACGAGCAACTCCTCATCCCCGTCCCACTCAACGGAACGGCCCTGCGGCCGGGAGCGTCTGTTACCTTGATGGTGCGTCCCGAGAAAGGGACGCTGGCGCCTGGGGAGGGCCAGGCGCCGAATAGTTGGCCCGGCCGCATCGAAGAGCGCGTCTACATCGGCACCGATATGCGGTACGTCGTCCGGCTCACCGGGACCCAATCCGTTGTCGTCCGGGTCCAAAACCTCGACCGCGCCACGCTCACTCGCTTCCAGCCGGGCGACGCCGTCCACGTCCACTGGGCGCCGCCCGATATCCGGCTGCTCGTGGAAGAGTAGGGGCGCACGGCCGTGCGCCCCTCCAGCGCGCTTCCGACCGCTCACGCGGTTCCTACCAACCATGCGCCCACCCCCAACAACCACGCCTTGACCGGCGCGCTAGTAATTAACTTCCCGGCTGAGCACACTCAGCGCCAGCAGGGTCGTCCGGCCGCTCCGCTCGAGTTTGTAGGGGTCGATGGCCGCGACGGCATCTTCCGGGGTGTGCGCGGTCCGGTCTGAGCCGTCCCAACTCACGTGGATGGTCATGGCGGATCGCCCGCCGAAGCCCGAGCGCGTCAACATGCCGAAGTGCGGTCCCCGGCCACGCGTGGTGGTAGCGGCGTTCATGCGTTTGCCGGCCTCCTGGAAGAGTTGCACCAGGCGGAAGCTACTCCCCTCTCCCAGCACGATCGCATTCCCGGCACCGGCCCCAAGACCGCCCAGTTCGACCACCGCCTCAACCGTCAATTGATTGAAGCCGATCCTCGCATTCATCAGATTGGTCACGCTCAGGCTCTCGGCCCGCTCCCCTTCGGCCCAGGCAACGAAGATCATGGTCTTCTTGGGCTGGTAGGCGCCCTGTTTGAGAACGCGCGCCATTTCCAGCATCGCCGCGACGCCGCTGGCGTTATCATTGGCCCCTGGGTAGAGCGTTCCATCTGGGCCAGTGCCCAGACCGTCGTAATAGGCGCTGACCATGATGACCTGGCTGTCCAGCCCGCGCGCGGAGTCAGTACCGGACAGGTAGCCGATCACGTTGTAGCACGCCTCGTGCAGGTCCTCCTCCATGATGGGCGTCGCCAGACGGACCGTCGTGCCTGCGCTCGTCACGGCAACCTGGCCTGGTTGCAGGCCGCTCGCCATGGCGGTCACCTGTGCCAGGTTACTCTGCGCTGTCGCCAGCAGTCGCTCAGCTGTCGCACGGGTCACGAGCATCACAGGCGATGATCTGGATCGCGAGGAGCGGACGCTTTCAAGCCTCGAGAAGAGATATTTGCGCTGCAACGCCGCGGGATCGGCGCTGACGGCCAGAACACCCGCGGCAGCAGTCGTGTTGATGCGACTGAGGTCCTCCTCGCGCACCAGGATGACTTTGTCGCGCAGGTCCAGGGTGTTGAGGTGGTACGGGTCGCCACTCGACGGATCCGGACTGGGCCCGGTCACCAGGCCGACGATGGGGCCCTCCCCCCGGCCCGCGGGCGCGTGGGGGCCGACGTATTCAACGAAGTCTCCCCGGTAGGCCAGGGTTTCGGCCACGGTGCCCTGGTCGTCCAGAATCTCCAGGCTGGGCGTCCCGGCCAGGTGGGCACGAGGGCAGGTATAGGTCTGAATGTACGTCTCGTTCTCGCCGCCCGGGAGCAGCCCAACAGCCTTCATCCGCGCGGCGATATACTCGGCGGCCAACTTTGCCCCCGGCGTACCGGTCTCACGGCCCTGGAATTGGGGGGATGCAAGCGCCTGAATGTCGTCCGCTGCCCGTGCAGCCTCGAATTGCTGGGCCTGGCTGCGGTAGAGACCCAGCGGCGCGGTACTCTGCAGGACCGAGATCAGGCCGAAGACGAGCATCCCGGCCGTCAAGACTGCATAGCGGTTGAACAGCCGGCCGATGTTGACCGGGGTCTGGTCCAGAAAGCGGCGCAAGCCCTCGCCCCACAAGTTGAAGGCCAGGATGGCGGTGAAAAAGGCCAGGCCGGGGTACCAGGCCAGCCAGGGGTAACTCCGCCACCAGTTGCGGATGTTTGCCAGCAACGCCCCCCATTCCGGCACATCGGAGAAATAGTAGAAGACGGGCACCATCCGACCCACCTCACCGATCTCGACCCGGAAGCCGCCGCCCAGAAAGATGTTGAGGAATCCGAGCTCGGCCAGCAGCATCAAGACGCCGCCCATCTCCAGCACAGCCAGCACGATCAGGGAGGGCAACAGGTTCGGCAGCACGTTCTGGGTCAAAATCTGGTCGGGCCGCAGCCCGACTGCGCGGGCGGCCTCGATGTGCAGTTGAGGCTTGATCCCGATCACCTGGCCGCGCACGAACTGGGCAATCTCGCCCCAGCCGACGACGCAAAGCGCCACGATAAAGACCACCATCCCCTGCTGGATGCCCAGCGCCAGGATGAGAATCATGGCGAAGAGGGTGACCGGGAAGGCAGCCCAGACGCCGACCGCGCCGGTGATGAGCGTATCCAGGCGACTCCCCTGCCACCACCCCGCGAGCGCGCCCAGGATCGTGCCCACCACGACCCGCGCGGCCATCGCAAACAGCGCCAGGGCGAGCGTGCGCTTGACCCCTGCCAGCACCAACGCCTGCACGTCGCGCCCCACCGGATCGGTCCCCCAAGGGAAGAGTGCCGAAGGCGGGAAGGGCGGCGTGCCAATCGTGCCCTCGATCATCATCGTCCCATGGGTCTCGTAGGGGTTTCGGGTGGTCAGGCGTTCGCCAAAGAGGGCCAGGCCAAAGAAGACCAGCACCAGAACGGTGCCGGTCAGCAGCGCGGGATTACCGAAGAGGCCGCGGACCCATTGATGCGATCGCGGGACCGCCGCTGCTGGCGCGCTCTCGACCGCACCGGCGCGGCGGGT
>DOUV01000389.1:0-3371 GCA_003520455.1 Chloroflexota bacterium
CCGCGGCCATGCGCCCCCCCACCGCCGGCACCTCCAAACGACTATTGCGGGGCTCAGGGTGAGTGTGGACAGGTCTTGCTTTTTCGTGGCTTTTCGGCTATCTGTTACAGGCGCGGGCACGAATCCGCGTGGAACCTGAATCCCTGAAGGAGAAAAGGTCTCACGGAATGAAGCTGATCGTTTTGGTCCGCCACGCAGTGAACGAATACGTTGCGATCAAGAAGCTTGCTGGATGGACACCGGGTGTCCACCTGAACGACGAGGGACGTCGCCAGGCTGAGTTGCTGGCGCAGCGGTTGGCTACCTCGCGGCAGCCGTTTCACGCGCTCTACACGAGCCCGCTCGAGCGGACCCGTGAGACAGCCGCGCCAATCGCTGCGGCCTTAAGCCTGGAGGCCTGCCTACTCGAGGGCGTGGGTGAGGTTCGGTTTGGTGAGTGGGAAGGGCGCGGGCTGGAAGAGCTGGGGAAGGAAGAGCTCTGGCGTATGGTCCAGACCTATCCGAGTGGGATGACCTTCCCCGGTGGAGAGACCTTCCGAGCCATGCAGGCCCGCGCGGTCAACGCGGTCGAGAGCGTCGCGGCGGCGCTGGAGCCGAAACAGGCAGCGATCGTTGTCTCCCATGCGGATGTCATCAAGGCGATTGTGGCGCACTACGCCGGAATTCACCTCGACCATTTCCAGCGGCTGGTGATCAGCCCAGCCTCGATCTCCGTGCTGGGCCTCACGCCGCACCGCCCGATGATTCTTCGATTGAACGATACGGCCCACCTGCCGGAGCCAGCGCCTGTGACGGATGAGGGCGCGCCGGCCGAAGAGGGCGCAGAGTCGCCGGCCGCGAGCGATCAGGCGGGCAGCAAGAATGGTCAGCCGCAAGAGGAGTAACCCCGAGGCGCCTGGAGAGGAACGACTCGGGAACTCCACAGTCGCTCGCAGGAGGTTCGACGTCCCACGTGGCGGTATGAGACCTGAACCCTGATGGATCAGGTTCGAAGGTGGGCTCTAGAGAACGGACAGGCAGCTATGGCTGAGACGTACGAATTGAATCCCGCTTCCCGCATTACAGTAGGTACCATCGGCCAGCCCGGCCAACGAACCTTTTTCTTGCAGGGCGCCGAGGGACTCGACGTGATTTCGTTGGTCATTGAGAAAGAGCAGGCGCAAGCTCTGGCCGTGGCGCTCGACCAGCTTCTGGACGAGCTGGAGAACCGCTACGATCTGCCCCCGGCGCGTGCCGAGACCATCAGTGGAACCGATTTGGTGCTGGAGACACCCTCGGAGGCGCTCTTTCGGGTGGGGCAGCTTGGGTTAGGCTACGACGAGACTACCGACCAGGTGATGGTCGCGGCACAGGAACTGCTCCCGGAGGATGAGCCCCGCGAGCCCCGGATCGTGCGCATGTGGGGCACCCGCGCGCAGATGGCGGCACTCAGCCGCCACGCCATCGACGTGGTCAAAGGGGGGCGGCCGATCTGCTCGCTGTGTGGCAAGCCGATCGATCCCGAGGGGCACTTCTGCCCGCGTAGCAATGGTCACGCCCACGATTGAGCATGATGACGCCTGCGAACGAGCCGCGTTGGGCAGTTGAGCCCGACACTGAGCATAGCGTTCTCTCCCTGGAGCGCACTCTGGCCCTGCTCCAAAACGGGACAGTGGAGGTGCACCGGCTGTTGCCCTACAGCTCCAATTATACGTTCCTGGCCATTATTCACGACGACCCTTCGGAGCGGGCCGCCACACCGGTCGAGCACGCGAATGCAACCGAAGGATCGAGTGGGCGGGATCTGCGCGCGCTGGTGGTCTACAAGCCGCGTAAAGGGGAGCGGCCGCTGTGGGATTTCCCGCGCGGGACGCTCTGCCAACGTGAAGTTGCGGCTTACCTTATCAGCGAGGCGCTTGGCTGGCATCTGGTACCCCCGACGGTTCTGCGCGACGGACCGCATGGGTGGGGTATGGTCCAGCTCTATATCGATCACGATCCGGATGAGCATTACTTCACCTTTCGTGACGAGGCGGCGCCTATCTTGCCGACCATCGCCCTCTTCGATATCGTGATCAACAATGCCGATCGCAAGGGCGGACACTGCCTCCGCGATCGGGCTGGATGCATCTGGTGTATTGACCACGGCATCACCTTCCACCAGGACCCCAAACTCCGCACTGTGATCTGGGACTTTGTCGGCCAGGCCATTCCGGAGTCGCTCACGGCCGACCTGCGCTCACTCCAGGCACAGCTGGCGCCCCGGAAGCCGCTCGCGGAGGCCCTCAGCCGGCTCCTGAGCGCCGAAGAGTGCGAAGCCCTCCTCAAGCGTATTCGGTACTTGATTCGCAGCGGTCACTTCCCATCCCCCAGCTCCGGCCGCCACGTGCCCTGGCCGATGGTTTGAGCCACCGCCGGTTGGATGCTCGAAGGAACTTCGGCGGCACCCGCGCGGTCCCGCCGCAGCGTGAAGACCACTGAGTTGCTCTGAATTTCTCCCCGATCAGGACGCTACTCCTTGACGGTCCCTTCATGCTGAGCAGGCGCTGCCGTGGGCACGAGGAACGATGCTGGCCCGCGAGAGTGGGGCCGGTCACAGGCATCGTCCCATAGGGGCAGTGCGGATCAGGGGGTAAGGTAGAGGTGGTGGTCGTGAATGTAGATCTCGACGGCATGGGGGACCAGGTACGTGATCGTCTCTCCCCGGCGAACTCGTTGTTTGATATTGGTCGAGCTCACCCCAATCAGCGGTGCCGGGATAAAGATGACTCGATCGCTCACACCGGGCACAGCCCGTTCGAGCGCTGCCATGTCCACCTGGTAACCCGGCCGGGACATGACCGCCAACCGGCAGAGTTGGATGAGGCGCTCGGGCTGGTGCCAGGTCGGCAAATCTACGAGCGAATCCAGGCCCATAATAAAGAAGATTTCGACCGTATCGCCCCAACGCTTTCGAAGAAGCTGGAGCGTCTCGACGGTGTAGTTTGGGCCGGGGCGTTCGATGTCGATCTTTGAGAGGGCGAAGTGGGGATTGGTTGCAATCGCCAGCCGAACCATGGCGAGCCGGTGCTCGATCGGCAGGATCTCGCGGTCGGGTTTGTGGGGCGGCTGAGCTGCTGGGATAAAGACGACCTCGCTCAGACCGAGTTCGGAGCGGGCGAACTCGGCCAGGATCAGATGGCCGATGTGGGGCGGATCGAAGGTCCCCCCGATGACGCCTCGGGCGGGGCGATGCCGCGCGGTGCGCGGCGTGCCGAGGGGGGAGGTGGTCACGCGCTCGCCGGCGCCCCAGAGCCACGCCGGACGGAATGGTCGCTCGAGAACACGGGTCAAGGCGTCACCGGAGGTACGTGATCGGAGACGTCCGAACTCTTCCGAGACTTCGGAAGTCT
>DOUV01000389.1:3386-3768 GCA_003520455.1 Chloroflexota bacterium
CGCCTTGACCGGCGCGCTAGCCCTGCCATTCCAGTTCGACCTCACCGATGCGAACCGAGTCACCCTCTTGAATGTTGGCGGCTTCGAGCGCTTCGGTGATGCCCAGGGCCCGAAGCTGGCGTTGGAAGCGGGCCACCCCCTCTTCCTGGAAGAAGTCGGTCATGTTGACGATCCGCTCGACCTCTTTGCCCGCGACGACCCAGGTGTGTTCGTCCTCCTGCTCAATGGTGAAAGCGTGCGGTTCTTCGAGCGGGCGGTAGACCTTGATGGCCGCCTCGATGGCTTCCGGTGGAGGCAACTTCTGGAGCATCTCGCTCACCCGCAGGGTGAGCTCGCGTACATTCTCCTGTGTCACGGCCGAGACCGCCAGGTGAGGCAGACT
>DOUV01000586.1:0-3081 GCA_003520455.1 Chloroflexota bacterium
CACCGTGCGCGTCGCCGGCGACGAGGTGGCCGCCGCCACTCCGTCGGACGCGCCCAATGGCCAAGACCGACAACACCCCGCACGAGGTCCTGGTCGGCGCCATGGCGGTGAGCGTGGCCTTCGCGCCGACGGACGGCACGGAGGATCGCGTCGTTGGGGCGCTGAACAGCGCCGACGTCTCGCTGCGGGTGGCGATGTTCACCTTGACGAGTACGCCCCTGGCTCAGGCGCTGATCGACGCGCACGATCGGGGGGTGGGGGTTGAGGTGTTGTTGGATGACACCGCGGATGGCAGCTAGTTCGGCCAGGGCGACCCGCTGTGTGAGGCGAGGGGTGACGGTGCGCGTGGAACAGGGACGCCCGGCTTCGGCCGGGGGTCCCTGTTTTACAGCACAGAGGAGGGGCAAAGGATACGTACCGAAGCAATCAGATGACGAACAGGGGCTCGGTCGGGAAGTAGGTTGTCAGGACACGCGGGCCAGTATCGGTGACATGGACCAGGTCCTCCACGTGATATCCCTCCTTCCCCGGCCAGCGCACGCGTGACTCGATGTAGAGCAGAACGTCGGGCAGGAGCTCGACGTCGTGGCGGGGACTGAGCATGGGCCATTCGTGGCCGGTGATGCCGACGCTATGGCCCGCATGCGGAAGGGGAAAGGGCAACTGTGCCGCGTCGTATGCTTCTCTGGCGACACGGAAGACTTCGGATGCGAGCGCACCGGGCGCGCGGCGGTGATGGTCGCGGTGTGGACTTCCATCAGGCGGGTGGAGATGGAGCGCTGCTCGGACGTGGGTGTGCCGATTACGCTCGTGCGGGCGACATCGGAGGTGTATCCCTGGAAGTAGGCACCGACGTCGCATTTTACGATGTCGCCCAACTTGCTGCGTGATTGGGTTGCCTTGCAGTGGGGAAAGCCGGTGTTGGCGCCAGCGTTGATGTAGAGGAAGTTGATAGAATCGGCGCCGCAATCCAGCAAGCCAGCCGCCAAACGGTTCGCCATCGTCTTCTCAGTGTGACCGGGTGCGATGGAGGCGAAGGCGGACAGCAGCGCCTTCTCCGTCATGCGGGCGGCATAGGCGAGCAATTCGATCTCGGCCGGGGTCTTGACCAGGCGCGCCTACTCGAAAAGGTGATCGCACGCGACCAGGGTGGCGTCGGGCAGCAGGCGGCTGAGATCGGCAAAGTGGCGCGCGGACAAGTAGCCCATCTCGATCCCGATAGGCGCCGTGCTCAGGCCCTTCTCGTTCAAGATTTCCGCGAGAAGCTCGGTCGGCCGCTTCTGGAACTCGAGGTAGGCGCGCACATCCTCGATCCAGGATTCAGTTTGGGCCTGAGGCTCCTCAATATTGCAGACGATCAGGGTAGGCTCGCCTTCGGCAGGCCAGACGACGAGCGCGAGCCGATCACGGATGCTCTTCTGGGTGTCGATGAAGACACCGGCAAGGTAGGGGATGTTCTCGGGCGAGGCCTTTTTCTTCGAGGACTTGAGCCAGGGCATCGATTGGGGAAGTGCGGAACTCGACGTAGGCACGCACATCGGCGAGATGGCTCTCGCGGCGGGCCAACCCTTCCTCGATATCGCCGACGATCAGCGTGGGTTCCCCATGGCGCGGCCAGACGACGATCCCAAGGCGCAGCGGGATCCGGCGCTGGGTCTCGATGAGCGCGCCGGGGAGGTAGTAGACGTTTTTGAAGGAGGTCGCGACAATGGCATCGAAGTCGCTCGCGGCGAGCAGAGCTTCTAACCGCGGGCGGTTGAGATAGAGGGGACGAACAGGCATAGCATCTGGCTCCTCGCCGATGCCCTCGCACCGACAACAGTCACCCGGTTTATGTCGCGTTGGGTGCGGCCTGTGTGATGGTTGGTTCGATGAGACGACCGGCGTCGACGACCGTCTCGCCACTGATCTTCATACTATGCTTCAGCACGACGATGTCGAGATGCGAGCGCGCATGATTGCGGCCGGCCAGCCCACGGAAGAGGTTGCTACCGAAGGCGATGTTGATCCCGCCTTCGATGCTTTCCCACTCGCCAGGATCGTCGACAGTCGCCCGCGGGTCGGCCCCAAAGCCGGTGTGGGCGACGACGTAGGAGCCGGGGTCATTCCATTGGGCGAGCCACTCGCGAAAGAGGTGGGCCTCGTAACCGCCGTCGATCCCGGTGATACGGCCGCCCTCGATGGTCAGGCGCATCGCATCGTGGGCGCGCGCGCGGCGGGGTCGGGTCGCAATGGTATCCCCCGGCTCGACCACCAGGATCCCGTCGACGGCATCTTCCAACGGGGCAACGGCCAGGATGCTGGTGCCGGCATTGTCCCAGTCTCCGGGGCGGCGCACGACGCCATCCTGACCCCAGCCAGGCCGGCCCGCGGCCCGCATACGCAGATGCGTCCCGGCCGCGGAGGTGAGCTCGATATCGTCAGCCGCGGTAAAGAGGGCCGCGCCGGCCTCGGCGCGACGGATCTTCCACTCGGCTGGGGGTAACCGGTTCAAGCTGGCGGCCGAGGGATTGACCTGCAACACGCGCGTGCCGCTGTCGATGATCGCGTTGAGGGCGTAGGTGTAGAGCCAGGGATTGCTCGCCAGGTCTACGACCATATTCGCGGCTTTGAGCAGGTCGCGGATGGAATCGCGTGGCTCGGCCAACACCGGTTGGGGGGTACGGAGCAGCAGCGTCGCCTCCCCGGCCAGGGCGTGGGCGGCGGCAAAGAAAGCGTCGACGAGATCGGGATCTCGGCTGGTGTCGCTGTATACGACCACCCATTCCTCGTCGCGGACGTTAGAAAACTCGAGCGTCGCGTGGGTCACGCGGGCCAACTCGATACTTTTGCGGGTCATACCGACTCCTTCGAGCAATGGGCCGCTCCACCCGCTGGCAGAGCGCCCTAGGGCATCGGTCAAGTAGTCCTTTTGTCGGCCGAGAGCCGGGCGACTGAAGTCGCGGCTGGAGGCTTTCCCCCCTACAGGGGGCACCCAATGCAGGGTCTGCGTCAGGGGGCACCCCGAAGGGCGAGCCGGGCGTCGGCCGACCCCGCGGGGTCCACCCAAGCGAGACGATCACGCCGGGGATCACCCCGCAG
>DOUV01000586.1:3104-22339 GCA_003520455.1 Chloroflexota bacterium
GCAGGGTGTTCGCCGACGCAGACGGTTGGGGGATCGGTGGGCATCGGACCACTCCTTGACCGGCGCTCTAGTGTGTCAATGCTCCAGGCGATAGAGTTGGTCCCAGTCACCAGAGCGCAAGAAGATTTGAGGCCCGTCCTCGCGCAGCACGACAAGGTCCTCGACGTGGTAGCGCATACCGTCGGGCTCCCTATGGATTGGCTCGATGGCGAGCACCATATTGGGTTCAAGTGCGGTGTCGGTGTGGGCGTGCAGCATGGGGCGTTCGTGCAGGCCGATGCCGAGGCCGTGGCCCACGTGGGCATGCTGAAGTTGAGGCGCTGACGCTCGAAAGCCGCGCGGCAGGCGTGGACAATGGCTCTGGTCGGCACCCCAGGCCGGAGAGCGGCGACCCTCTCGTGATGCACCTGCCAGGGTCGCCGGTAGATCTCGTCTTCGAACCTGGTGGGGGCGTCGATCACGCCCATGCGTGCCAGGTCCGAGTAGTAGCCGCCGAACGAACCGGCGAAGTCGACGCGAACGAGGCCGCCCCGGCGCATCCGGCGGGGGCGTGGCGCGGGATGGGCCATTCGCGCCCCATCGCCGGCTCCGAAAACAAGGAAGGCAAGGCTATCGGCTCCGCCTTCAAGCAAGTGGTATAGCATGCGATTCGCCAGTTCCCTTTCAGGCTGGTCGGGCCCACCCTCAGCCCAGGCCCGCGCAATGGCGGCATCGGTGACGCGGGCGGCGCCGGCCAGTAGGTCGATTTCAGGCTTGCTTTTGACCATCCGGACGGCGTCGAAGAGCGCGTCGCAGGCTTCCAACGCGGCGGCAGGGAGGCGTGCGCGTAGCTCCGCAGCGGCGTTGGCGCTCAGCGCGCGTTGCTCGATCCCGAGACGTGCGCGGTCGAGCCCGAGGTCGTGGAGTGCCCGCGCCAGGACCTCGACCGGCCAGGTTTCGAATTCGACATAGCCGCGCTGGTCGGCAATCCAGGAGTGGGCGCGAGCGAGGCTTGCCCCGATCGTGCAGACGAACGGGATCGGTTCGGCGGCCCGCGGCCAGAGCACAAGGGCCATGCGCTCTGGGATCAGACGCTGGGTCATGATAGCCGCGCCGGAGAGCTAGAAGACGTTCTCGTAGGAACCGGCGATCACGGCCTCGAGTCCGCTTGCGTCGAGGAACCGCTCGAAGCGGTCCCGACGGAATGTATCCACGGGTGTCCTCTGGGGGAGGGGCGACCGGCGAGCGCTCGGCGCCGCCCGCCGGCCAAGCCCTGGGCTATTTCACACGCAAGTCGCGGCCGATCATGGCATTCATGTTTTCGACACCGGTCTCCGTGACGACGACATCGTCTTCGACGTTAAAGAAAGCATCTGAGCCGGGCAGCCGGATCGGCATCTCGTAGGTGAACATCATCCCAGGCTCGAAGAGGACCTTGCCGTCGGCGTTCTGCAACTCGGGCATGGCGGAGGAGGGGGCGAGGTTGGGCCGCTGGTAAGATTCCATGCCAATCCCGTGCCCGCCGAAGAGCACGCCGCGGTTTTCCTGCAGCACGCAGCTCTGGTCTTCAATGTATTGCTTCATGGCGGCGAGGGCATCGTCAACGCAGACCCCGGGCTTGATCACGCGATCGAGGACCTCATCGGCGCCGACGCGGACCTCGTAGAGCTTCCGCTCGTCGGCAGTCGGCTCGCGCCCGAGGAAGAGGCCACGATTGATGTCGGAGTGGTAGCGCTTGTAGGTGGCGCCGATGTCGAGGTTGACCCAGCCGCGCTCGATGGCGCGGTCGAGCGCATTGCAACTCCCAAAGCGGAGCGTTCCGTCGCCACGCGCCATCACCTGCGCGTGCCCGACGCCCTCGCCGCCCTCCTCCAGCATGAAGCGGCTGACCATGCGCGAGACCTCGAGCTCGTTCATCCCGATCTCGATGGCATCGTAGACGCGCTCCATGGCTCTCGCCGCGGCGGCCACGGCCACCTTCATGCGCTCGACCTCCAGGGGCGATTTCACGGCCGTCAGTTTCCAGAGCGTTGGGGTCGAGTCAACCACCTCGGCACCCACTTCGTTCTCGATACGCTGCTTCAGTGTCTCAAACTTGAGGGGGTTAATGCCGGTGCAGAGTCCCGGCCCCCATTCGAAGCCGACACGATCCCCGCGGCGCACGCCGTAGTCGTTCAAGATGCCCACCAATTCCATCTCGTCGGTGTACTGTTCGAGAGACTCCGACAAGGTGGTGTGGAGGGCGACCTCGTCGCTATCGAAGGGGCCAAAGCGCTGGCAGTAGACGTCGGCATCCTGGGTGATGATGGCGGCCGATTGGGGGGCAATACCGACCGGACCATCCTTAGCGACAAAGACGAAGCGCGAGCCGGTCGCGTAGAAGACGTTGACGTTGCGCGAGAGCACGAGGGCGTCGATGTTGTGCTCGCGCATGATGCTGCGCGCGCGGTCGATGCGCCAGCGGTGTTCGCTCTCTGGATGCTCCGGAAAGAGGGGCGGGCTGGTTCGTGTCAAGGTTCTGCGGGCCATCAGGAAAGTCCTCCTTATGCATGCTGGGTGGTTAATCTTTCAGGCCATGGATCACCAATTCACCATTGCAGATGATCTGTTGATCACCCAAGAAGACGTTGGCTCCGAGGATAACGAGGTCGGAGTGGCTGGGGGCGACGGTGGTGCCGCCGGTGACGAGGGTACCGGCGTTGACGCCGCGGGCGACGATGGCGGCGCTGTGTATCACCTCCTAGGAGCCGTAGTCGCCGGTCGAGGCCGGCTTCGGGGGTGGGCCGCCGAGGCGGTCATAGCCGAAGCCAGTGCCGGCGATGATACACATGTTGGGATCGCCATACGAGGCGCGCCAGCTTTTGAAGGGGCCCGCCTCGCTGCTGCCCTGAATGTCGACGATGCGCCAGGCGCGCATAGTGACCTTCATAGGCGCAGTGGTGATGAAGCTCTGACCGTCGGCGAGATCGAACGTCCCGTTGAAGCAGCGCCTTATGAGTAGGTCCACACAATGGTAACGCAGAACTCGCACGCCAACGTGGATGAGACCGGCTAGAAACAGGCCGGCGCCAAGCGCTGGCTGTGAGTGGTGGTCACGACACTGATGACGCGTTGCTCGCTGGCGCGCACGCGTGGGAGGGCCGAATTGGCTCGTCTGATGAGTGCCGACTATGGCGGCATCGTTGTCTCGGATTGCCATCGTGTCTATCTGCACCTGGACCTGGGCAAGCGCCAACTCTGTTGGGCGCACCTCAAGCAGGACATCCTGGGCTACCAACAGTCAGGATAACGGCCCCACCGGCGACTGGAGCCAGTTCGCTCTCGACGTGCTGGCCCAACTCTTCACCCGCTATCACCCCTTCAAACGCAACGAGATCGACCGCACTCTCTGGAAACCCAGATGCATCCGGTCCAGGAGACCTTTGCAGCATTACTGAAGGAAGGTTCGACCCTCTCCAGTCACAAAGCGTGCGGTTTATGCAATGAGCTCATCAAGCACGAACCAGCCCTGTGGACCTTCTTCACGGTCAAGGGCGTTGAGCCGACCAGTAATGCCGCCAAACGCGCCGTGCGTCCCGACGTGCTTTGGCGCAAAGACTCGTTCAGCTCTAACAGTGATGGCGGCTGCGCTTGGTCGAGTGTACGCTGCCCATGGCTCCGACCTATTGCAACAAGATTGTCACCTGCTCACCTTCATCACTGGCGCCGTCCAAGCTCACTGGGCTGGTCAACCCTCTCCGTCCCTAGTCCCCATCGCCGTACGGTTACAGAAAAAAGGAAGGATGACTATATCTCGAACAAGATGCTGGTGTTGAAGGCGCCCGTCATGATTTTGGGCCCGTCGTTGGTCAGAAGTACCAGGTCCTCAATGTGATATCCTTCTCTACCCGGCCAGCGCACTCGTGTTTCGATGTAGAGCATCATATTCGGCTGCAGCACCGTGTGGTCAAAAGGATTCAGAATCGGGGGCTCATGAGCAGTTAGCCCTGTGCTGTGCCCCGCATGTGGGAGGGGAAAAGGAAGCTTGACACGTTCATGCCCCTTTTTCATGACCTCGAAGATGTCGCTGGCTCGATTTCCTACCCGGGCAGTTGCCAAACACTCCTGATGCACGTCCACCAATCTATTATAGATCGACTGCTGCTCGTTGGATGCTCGGCCAATCACCGCCGTACGAGCTACATCGGACGTAAAGCCAGCGTATAGTCCACCACAGTCAGCTTTGATAATGTCGCCCACACGGCACTGATATGACGCTGCGTCGCAGTGCGGATACCCAGTATTTGGTCCCGCGTTGATATAAAGAAATTCGACTTTGCCTGCACCTGTGAGCAAGATGTTGTCGGCAAGTCGCTGCGCCATACTCTTCTCAGTTTCACCCTTGTGTATAGTGGCGCAAGTTGCGAGTAGGGCGCGCTCCGTGCCCCGCGCCGCTTGAGTTAGCACTTCAATCTCGCGCTCGGTTTTAATCATTCGCACCTGAGCAAAGAGATCGTCACACTCATCGAAGGTCGCCTGCGGCAACAGAGATCTCAGTTGCTCCCAATAATGCGCACTCAGATATCGCATCTCGATGCCGATATGTCCCTTAGCTAACCCCTTTTCCTTCACGACATCGGCCAACAATTCAATCGGCGAGGTTCTGAACTCCTCGTAGCTTCGCAGATCCTTGATAAAAGTCTCTTCACGGGTCTGAGGTTCTTCGATGTTGCAGACAATCAATGTGGGTTTGCCCGATTTGGGCCAGACCGTGAGAGCCAGGCGATCGCGAATGCCCCGCTGGCTCCATATGAAGACACCAGATGTATAAGGTACATTCTCGGGAGATACGGCAACCACGACATCAAAGTCGCTGTCGGCCAGGAAAGTGTTCAGCCGCTCCAGGTTCCCGAAGGGTTCGTTCATGAGCTTGACACCTTGCGCCTTTCTATTGATCACTCGTGTCGGCAGACATCTGGAAACCACCAGCACACCTTGTGACCCACGCTTCACCAGGTCGCTCGAGCTGCAGGCGTGCCTCGAAACTCATCCCTCACAAATTCACTACGATGAACGGCCTCTTGCCCTCCAAGCAAAAGCTAGCCCCGAGCAACAGCGTGTTTGCCCTCCTGGCCAATCGGATCGAATAGAACGGTCAGCGTGAAGACAAGCCAGGCTTCTGTTTTCGGGAAGAGTTCCAGGTCGTCGTCCGTGACGCCCCCACCGTGCTCAACTGTGTCTAATCCGGCTTAGACCTTGGCCATCATGGACATGGGTGGCACCAGGCTTCCCCATGCGATGCGCTTTACCTATACCTGCTGCAATCTCGTCCGGGATAAAAGTCGGCTCTAGATGAAAAGCGCCCAGTTGGAATTTGGCTGGATCTTGGCTGGCCCAGCTAGTGATCATTAGCTTGATAGCATCCGCCCCCTAGTGCAGGTTTTCCTGCACCACTCTGCGTACTTCTTCGACACCATTTGCCACTACCGGCGATGATTCCCATCCGTGAGTGGAGCGGATTGCCCCTCTCCCTCGACAAGGACAATGCCTCCTGGGATAGGGTCCCGCCCGTTTCGTCAATCATCCGTTTACTTTTGGTAGCTGTCACACTGATTTCCCTGGGACCCTTTTTCAGGGGTTGAACTGGCAAGTATTCGGAAGGCATTTTCGCTTATTTCACGCTCGTTTTTGCCGAATTTGTGCTCCGAATACTTGCCAGCCGCTACCGCTCCAGGGAAATCGGTGTGTCAGCATCGAGTGGTCCTCAGATCACGAAGAGATCTTGAGTGGGGAAAAAACTCGAGAGGACACACGGCTGGCCCTCAGTTACTTGCACCAGGTCTTCAATGTGGTACCCTTGCTTCCCTGGCCAGCGAACCCGAGTCTCAACAGCTAACAACATGTTCGCCTGCAGTTCGACGGTATTGAACGCGTTTAAGATTGGTTGCTCATGTCCGTCCATACCGAGACTATGGCCACAATGAGGGAGCGGAAACGGAATGCGGCGGCTTTCATACGCGCGCTTGGCTGTTTCGTAGACATCACGGGCCTGCACACCGGGACGCACCATCTCGATGGTCTCGTGATGAATCTCGATCAGACGGTGATAAATCGAGCGCTGCTCTTCTGAGGAAGAACCCACGATGGCTGTACGACCAATGTCGGACAGATACCCCCTGAAGTAAGCGCCACAGTCTGTACGTATGACATCCCCCAGCTGAGTCTGATAAGAACCCGCGAGCCGATGGGGATAGCCGCTGTTTGGGCCAGCGTTGATGTAGAGAAACCTGATCTGATCTGCTCCACACTCAAACATTGCTGTCGATAGCCGGAGAGCCATACTCTTTTCGCTATCGAGTGGTTGAATAGTCACGAGGGTAGAGAGCAGCGCCTTTTCGGTCGCGCGTGCGGCCGACGTCATCAGCTCGATTTCCCTGGGTGTCTTGATCATCCGAGCAGCATAAAACAGCGCCTCACAAGCTCTGAACTGTGCCTTCGGTATCCGCTCCCGTAACTCGTCGTAGTACGCTGCGGCGAGATAGGACTTCTCGATCCCCAGAGTCCCTGCACCCAATCCTTTCTCTTCGAGTACGTCGGCCAGTGCCTCAATGGGCGAGGTTTTGAATTCGACGTAGGTACGGATGTCCTCAATCCAGGAACCCTCTTGCGCTTCGGCCTCCTCGATTGTACAAACAATGAAGGTTGGCTCTCCCCGCTTCGGCCAGACCACAATCGCCAGGCGCTCGCGAATACTTCGTTGGGTCCAAATGAAGACACCGGCCGTGTACGGCACATTTTCAGGTGACACTGCGATGACTGCGTCGAAGTCTGATTCCTCAACCAATCGCCTGAGCCGTGCCAGATTGCTGATCGGTCTGCGCGCCTCCGTCACTTTTTCTCCTCTCTGGCTGTTGCATCCTCGTACGATTTCATTTATGTGCCAGCTTCAAACGCCGCTATGGCCGCGCGTGCGGCCCATTCGTGTAAATCCGCGCGCCAATGCACTGGATTAAGCCCACCGGTCTCCTGGGTAAAAGCGATGGAATGCTTCTGCGTAGTCCCCCCGAAGGACTGTCCGCTCTCGGCGCCAAAAGTAAACATGCCATCTCCTTGGAACACCCGTCCAACCGCTAACTGCTCCCCCCAGTAGGGTAGCAACTCCTCTGGCGTTGCGGTTTGGCCTCCATGCGCGGTGACTGCCTGTCCCATACTTCGTGCAATCCGCGCAGTTAGTTCGTCCCTTTGCTGTGGGACGTAGACGTAGAAGCCGCGTCCATAACCTTCGTGCAAATCCAGCACCAGACCCGGCCGCTGATCCTCCACGAAATCACGCAACACCGCCACTTCGAGTGGCGGATCGTCCTGATCGAAAAAGCGGTTCATATTTCCTACAAAGCCTTCTGCGCTCACGATCATGGTGCGTGCCGCTTGGTTGTAAATGTCCCCGTACCGGGGCATCGGCAAGTTGTAAGGTGCTATCACGCGTACGCATGCCGAGAGTGGTGGTACCAGTTCTGGATGCTGCTTCAAAACCGACGTCAGATGCCGACCTACACTTGAGGTTCGAAAGTCATGACCGACATCGAAAGCGAAGCCAAAGTCGTTGATCTGGGAGATAAGAAAGGTGCCCTCCTCGTAGAAGAGTGTTCCCTGTCCTTTTAGCACCCTCACGACATCTTGAGGTGTTCGCATGTCCAGGGACGAACCGAGGGCAAACTGGAGATAACGCCGGAAGCCTTCGAGGCCAAGGGGATCACGGTTTGGCACCACGTAGACCTTCCTCTGTGTCTGCGGGCGCTGAAGGAGACGCAAGGCTGCGTAGACGCCACCCAGCTCGTCGGCATGTGCGCCAGCTGTGATTAGAACCGCGGGTTCTAAAGCGCCGCCAACTTGGGCACAGAGCACTTCTCGACCACCTAGCGTCGTCCCGAGTGGAAAGACTGACCGGCTATAGCGCTCCATAAACTGTCGGAGCTTCACATTGGTATCAACCTGCTCGATGAGGCTCTCGTCATTCATTATTCGCTGCTTCCTGCGTGCCGATCCTCACTCGCCGGCTGTCTGAAAACGGCGCCGGTTTTCATCACAAAGTCTACCTGGTAAAGATCCTCGATTCGATCCGTTGGATCACCCCGCGTGGCGATGAGATCCGCCACCTTTCCGGCCTGCACCTGTCCCAACCTATCACCCAAGCCCAACGCTTCTGCGCCATTTTTCGTCGCCGCGACAATCGCATCCATAGGCGCACAGCCAGCCTTGACCATCAGGACTAACTCCAGCACATTATCGCCATGTCGAGTAAAGGGACGGAGACCGAAATCTGATCCGGTCGTTATCTTGACACCTGAGCGATAGGCTTTCATAAAGCTCTGGATACGGGAGTCTTCCCGGTCTCGAGCTGCGTTGACCATATACTGTGCAACGCCATACTTTGGTCCTTCTCCGATTAGCTTTTCAGTGATCGCAAGGGTTGGGCAGAGAAAGATGTTGTGCGCACGCATGAAGGCCAGATCCTCTTCATCCAGGTGGGTACCGTGCTCGATGGTGTCCACCCCGGCTTTCAGCGCATCTTTCAGTCCTGGTCCGCCATTCGCATGGCTGGCTACCCTCATACCCAACTTGTGAGCTTCATCAATAAGAGCCTCCGTCTCCTTGTAAGTAAACTGGGCTAACATTCCAAGGCCAGTCGACATGATCTTGATCAAGTCGGCACCCAGGCGGTATTGTTCTCGGACTGCTTCGCGGCAATCGTCCGGCCCACTCGCGACACGCGAGAGATGGCTGATCTGCCGTACCCAATCGGGGGTGAGATAGCGAGGATCTTCATGCCCACCGGTGGAGGTGATTAGCAAGCCAGACGCCAGAATGCGCGGTCCGGGTATATCTCCTGCGGCAATGGCATCTCGAAGGTAGATCGCATCGCGGCCTCCTACATCTCGCATCGTCGTGAAGCCTGCTGCCAGCGCATTGCGGGCATCCACTGTTGCTCGAATCAGCTTCCGCTGGCTGGGCTCAAACATGCGACCGTAAAGGTGTCCAGCCTCCTCAGGACTGAAGTGGACGTGAGCGTCTATGAGGCCAGGAAGCAACGTTCGATCGCCGAGATCAATGACCTCGGCATCAGGTGGAATCCTGAGTTTATTGGCTGACTCCACAGCTACGATCTTCTCTCCATCGACCAGCACGACGGCGTCTTCCAGAACCCCGTTCCCGTTGCCATTAATCAGCCGATTGGCTTTCAGTGCTTTCATTTAAAACTGCTGGCTCCTTTCTGCCGTAGTTATGGCAGCCCGTCTACTACGAACTGACCCGCTTGGGTGATAGGCTGATCCTCAATGAAGAAGTCACATTCTAAAATGGTACATTCAGAGTCGACCTTCGCCTCGTTCTCGCCGCCCATCGTACCCAATCCCTTACTTGTACCGAACGCCACACCCACACCGTCGTTGATAGCCTCCCACGAACCATAGTCACTAGTGCTGACCGGTTTGGGCGGCGGCCCACATCGGACGTCATATCCAGACCGGATGTGGGCTGTGCGGCGGATGTTGGGGTCGTCCCAGCTGTCGAGCCAACTCTCGAAGACCTTAGCCTCAAGGCCACTTGGGACGGCCTGTCTCGGTATAAATGATAACTCGCCCGTCTGGTCGCGGCCGGCAGTAGCGTAGGGTCCACTTTACAGCCTCCAGCAGTTCGGGATACTAAGTGATCATTAGTCTTTCCTCACCTTTTCATTAGGTTAAGACCGAAATACCCGGTCGAACACGCGCAGGTAGTTCTCACCTAATATCTTTCTGATCTCCGCGTCAGAATAACCTCGCTGGACCAACTCAATGGTTAGGTTTCCTGTCTCTGCATACGTGGAAAGATTAGGCGGGTATTTTTTCCATAAGTCCTCTGGATACAGGTCAGGGTAGGCAGAAAGCCCCGCACCCATGAGGTCGTAGTGGTCATCGGTGTAATCGGTACCAAGGCCAACATGATCTACGCCGACTAATCCGGCAATGTGATCAATATGATCCACGAGCTTGGCGATGGTAGGTTCATCTTTGGAGATAAAACGGCCGTAGAAGACTACCCCTACGACACCTCCGCGGGCAGCCAAGGCTTTGATCTGGTCGTCAGAAAGATTTCTTGGATGGTCGCACAGAACGCGTGCATTGGCGTGGGAAACGAGTAGTGGACCGTGATGATGCTCGAGAACGGCCCAGAAAGAACTCTCAGAGAGGTGGGCTAAGTCCAGCACCATACCCAATTTCTCTAATTCACCCAGGACCTGGACGCCAAACTGGGTAACTCCACCAAGGGCGTGCTCCTCGCCACAACCATCGGCAATACGGTTGCGAAAGTTCCAGGTAAGTTGGAAGCGACGCACGCCAAAGCGGTAGAAGAGACGAAGGAACTCTAACTTGTCCTCAATCGGACGGGCGCCTTCGAAAGATAGAAGTAATCCAACCTTACCCTCTCGCTTTGCCCGGCGCATATCCTCTACCGTGGTCGTGATAACCAACTCACCTTCACTCTCTTCTACCTCTTGATAGATAACCTCCAAGTTCCAAAGTGCTACATTGAGGTGCCGGTCTGTCTTATACACCGGCGCGAAGATCGTGTCGCCGCCAACCTTCAGACCAACGATGTCCACTCCCCCATCCCGCAAGCGGGGCAAGTGGACGTTCCGCATCACGGCGCGTTCCCCGTCGGCTCTTCTGCGTACAACATCTACAATGAGGCCGGAATGACTGTCCACGACGAGAGCGTCGCGGTGCAGGTCTCGAGCATGCTCTGCAGACTCATCAAACGACATTTGATATCCTCCTTATTCAGCTCATGTCTGAACAGAGACGAAAGGGAAGCAGGCACCCTCCTTGCCGGCATGGGGGCAAGAACAAGACGAGGAGGAGCACGCATGCTACGGTTTCCGATCGGTGACCTGCTGGATGAAGAGGCCCACCACAATTTCTTACGGGCGCGCGCCGCATCCGAACGGGTTGACGTGTCCGCGTAGTGAGCAGTTTCCACCGAATCAAGCGCCGCTTGACCGCCGCCGCGCGCCAATAATAGATTACCGCTGTCAGAGTGCGGGGCGATGGACACCATCTTGACGGGGACGATCCGGTTCAAGAGCCAGGATCGCTCTTCCACCAGCGTGCCCATTCGGCCTGGAATAGCCCAAAGCGCGCCGACCAAGCACTTGGCCGAAGAACTGGGAATGAGCCGCAGGCGCCCGCTCGAACGGAGCCACGAGATTCCGGCCAGGCTGGCGGACCATCTTTCCCCCCAGGTCCCTCCCCGATGAGGTCACCCAGGTCGACAAGTTGGACCCAAACGCAGGTGAGAAAGGCTGCAAACCTATGGACCCGGATGATCCGTCGTGGCGGCGCGCCAACCACCAGCGCGGCCACGGCCCCTGGGACACCAATCCCTCCGATTGCCGACGGCGTTGGTCGCACCATTGGCCACAGTCGGCCACGTCTCGCCCCACAATGATCGGGGCACTTTACAACTCTTTGTCACCATACAGACACGGTCTAGGGTGACGGTGAATACCGATGAGTAGCAAGCCTCCGATTACCTGCCGAAACCGGTCACTTTCACGCCTCCGTCTGCCACAGCTCCCATCGTCGAGTGGTGCACGACGACGATGGCGAGGGCATCCGCGGAGTGGATGTCCATACCATGGAGGGCCTCCACAATTTCTTGCGTTCCTTCCACGACATTAGCAAGCACTTCTTGGACGGCTACCTTGCCGTCTTTGAATGGGCTCATAATCTCAAGATTGTCACCGCCGACTTCCTCGTCGCCACGATGGTCCCCTTCGCCTCTGTCGCGCCGTGAACTCCTTATTCACGTCTGGGGCGTTCAATCCAAACGAAAGCGTAAGTTTGCAGGAAGGCGATGGTGCAGGCAGAGCTCTTGACAAACGGTTTCAGATTACGTAGGGCGCAGGATCTCATCGATGATATCCCCAAGAATGCTGAAGGCGAAAACGGTAACAAAGATCGCTAACCCGGGGAAGGTGATATACCACCACGCATCCAGGATAAACCAACGTGCCTCGGCGAGCATCGTTCCCCACTCAGGGATGGGGGGCTGTGCTCCTAAGCCGATGAAGCTAAGGGTGCCGGTGAAGATAACCGCGCGCCCAAGATCCATTGTGCTCCTCACAATGATGGGCGCCCAACTGTTTGGCAAAATGTGGCGCATTAAAATGCGTACATTCGTGGCGCCGATGGAGCGTACTGCTTCGACGTACAGGTCATTTTTTACCGATAAGACCTGGCCGCGCAGCAACCGGACGTAGGACGGCCACCAAACAGCGGCAGCCGCGATGATAGCGTTGGTCAAGTTCGAACCAAGAATTGCAGCGATAATCATGGCAAAGAGTATCGCTGGGAAGCCCATAACCATATCGGTGAAGCGCATAATCAGCTCGTCTACCCGTCCGCCGAGAAAACCAGCCGTACCTCCCAAGATTACGCCGATCAAGGTAGCGACCATAGTTACGATAAGTCCCATACCCAATGAGTAGCGCGACCCATAAACGACCCGTGTGAAGATATCCCGCCCATAATCGTCCGTCCCCATCCAATGTTCTAGACTCGGCGGATGGGTTGCGGCTTTCAGATCTACAGCGTACGGATCATACGTGGTGATCCAAGGTGCTCCAATCAGGCAAATCAGCAGAATGGCAACGACTGTGAAGGAAAATGCATAGTCAAGGCGTAACAGTCGTCGCCGAAGCTCCCACAACTTCTGCGAGCGGGTCTGCTCTGGAAGCCACATTCCGGCTTCGACCGGCACGTGTCTCTTGGCCGTGAGATCGAGTGACCGCGTTTTCATACTTTTCCCCTCAAGCAAACAACCCGATTACCAGCCTCCCACCTCATGTACTGTACGTGATGCGCGGATCAGCGAAGGTGTAAAGCAGATCAACGAATAGATTGAGGAGCAAGAAAACTACAGTGGCGATCATCGCGACGGCCATAATGGATGAGTAGTCAAAGTTAATGATCGAATCGATCGCATATCGTCCCAGCCCAGGCCAGCCGAAGATGCTTTCCACTACGACGGTGCCCGTGAGGAGCCAACCAAATTGAATTCCGGCCATGGTAAGTACTGGCAGAATGGCGTTTCGTAGAATGTGGCGCGTGTAAACTGCTCCCTCGCTTAATCCTTTGGAACGGGCAGTGGTCACGTAGGCTTTGCCTTTCACGTCCAGGACGGCGACACGCAAAATTCGTACTAATAGCCCTGCTTGCGCCAGGACGATAGTCAAAGACGGCAACAAGATGTGCTGGAGGCTACTCGTGAAGGCGGGAATATTTCCGGTGGCCAGACTATCGACAAGGTACAGACCTGTAATTCTGGTCGGTGGATCCACGGTCGAACTGATCCGTCCGATTGCCGGGAGTATGCCGAGGTTGGCATAGAAGAAGACTTGTAACAGGAGGCCCACCCAAAACGGAGGGAGCGAGTAGGCGCTGAGAGCCAGCGCCCGGACGGCTGCATCTATTCTGGCGTTATTCGTCATTCCAGTAACAGACCCGAGCGAGATACCTACAATCAGATAGAGCAACATGCTCACAAGGGCCAGTTCAAGAGTCGCGGGATAGTAGAGCTTAATATCGTTAAGCACTGGCTGTTGGCTTCGAAGTGACATACCCAGATCGCCACGGAACAGGTTTCTCATATAGATGAGGTATTGTTCCAATACTGGCTTATCAAGCCCCCACTCGTGGCGATATCGCTCCACAGTCTGCCGATCTGCGTTCAGGCCGACTGCCATGCGCACCGGATCAGCTGGGACCACTCGTGATAAAAAGAAGATGATGATCGAAGCGCCGAGGAATACCAGAATGGCTAACAGAAGCCGTCGCAGAATATATTTGGACAAGTCCCACCCTCCTCAGACACTGGTTTCTGAAGTGGCCCGGCTTGAGAGGATTGCCCTCCCAGGCCGGGCTATCCTTGATCGATCAGAATTAGTCGCGTAAGCCGACCCAACTTCTTTCGTTACTTCGTCCAGTACATGTCATACCAGGGCTGCCACTCCATCCCAATGGGATCAAACCAGTACCCCTCCACATCTCGGTTCAGCAACACCCACCGGTCCGGGTGGCAAAGGAATACGCCTGCAGCATCGTCAATCAACATCCGCTGAGCCTGTCGATACATCTCCAGGCGCTTTTCGTCATCCAATGTTCGCTGGGCCTCATCCAACAGCTTATCGAACTCTGGGTTGCTGTAGCGACCCCAATTGTAGGGCCCACCCGCATTTACCGAGTGGAAAAGACTTTCGAGCAATCCAATCCCTGGGTCAACAACGGTGGGACTGTTGATCAATGTCATGACGTCCGGTGCATTTTCTGCCCCGCTGGCAACGCGTTCTACAATGTTCGCCCAAGGAATTGTGTCCACCTGCAGTTCGACGTCGATCTTGCGGAGCGCATCTTGTAGAAGAATACCAGGTTGTTTTTGCTCTTCGCCACCGGTGGGATAGAGATAGGTCAACTTCAACTCCCCGGGGCCGTAACCCGCCTCTTCCCGCAGTGCCTTGGCCTTCTCCAAATCCTGTTCGAAGGGTTGCAAGGTTTCGTCCTTGAGGAAATTAGGGTGCAATGGGCCTACGGCAGGATCGCACATGCCTTGATAGTAGTCCTCAATGAGAGCTTTGTATGGGAACGCGTATTGTAGCATCTGGCGTAGCCGGATATCCTTCAAAGGCCCGTGAGCAACGTTCAAGGGTAAAAAGGAGATTCGGTACGTATCCATGGCCATCGGCTTGGCAAGCGGGTGGTTCTGCATCTCAAAGACGAAAGAGATCGGGAAGCGCTGCATAAAGTGAGCCTCTCCCGACTCCAGTAACAAACGCTGGGTCGGTGTCTCAGGTACTTGTCGGGTTTCTATTCGTCCCAGGTGGATTCCGTTCGCTGGTGACTCCCAACCGCGCCAGTAGTCAGGGAACGGCTTATACGTAATGACATCGGCGCCGGGAGTGTATGACTCAAGCATGTACGCGTAGCTACCGGCCTCATGAGTCAAAAACCAGTCATCGTCGAAGTGGGCCTTCAGGGCATCAGCACTGGCGATGAGGAACTCGGGGACTTTGCTGAGAAAGACGGCGTCAGTGTCTGTCAGATGGATGCGTACGGTGAGGTCATCGACGACTTCTACTTTGTCCAGATTACGCAGAAGTTTGGCACGGCCAAACCCCTGGTCGACTATGCGCTCTAGGCTTAGTTTGACGGCGTCAGCCGTCAGCTGACTCCCGTCGTGAAATTTCACATCCTTGCGCAGTTTGAAAGTGTAAGTCTTGGCCTCCGGGCCAACCTCCCATTCAGTCGCGAGAATGCCCTCAAGCTTTTGAGTTTGTGGGTTATAGTCGATTAAGGGTTCGTAGAGGCTGCGCAACACCGGATCGAAACTGTTGTCCCAGCCAGAACCATGAGGATCGATATGTTTCGGGATACTCAGGTAGGCTTTGACAAACGTTCGATCAGACCATTTGCCCGTGGCTTGGGTTCCGGCTGGTGCAGGTTGGGTGACTTCCTGCTTTGGTGCTTCTGGGGCTGATTCAGCCTCCTTGGCCGCCGGTTGATTCTGGGCTGGTTGCGCCGTGGGCGTTCCTGCGCAGCCTCCAATCAAAGCAGCCAACGCAAAGACCGTGAGCAGGACGATTACCCTCCAGCCAAATCTGTTTGACATCTTGAGCCTCCTTTTGCTCTCCTCACTTTAATCAAAGTTGACAACCGAGATCCGTAAGGACTGGGGTAAGGCCAACAGCAAGCAGGTGCGAGTCTAGAAAGGAAGGCTGGTAGCCCGACGACGGAGAATCGAGTTGAGTGCTGAACAACGGGACGCACTGAAGGACAAGCGGGATCACGATCCGCAGCCGTACGTGCGCGAGCGCTGCGCGTCGCTCTTAAAGGTGGCGGATGAGGTGAGCGGGCATGCGGTAGCCTAGAGAGGGTTGTTAGTGAAGCGGGACCCGGATACGATCTATCAATGGCTGGACTGCTATGCCGCCGAGGGTCTGGATGAATTGATCGCCCATTAACAGGATAGAACCCGCATGAGGCAGCCTCGACGAGGCCAGCCAATCGGGCCTGGTGGAGCGCCTGCGGCAAGGCCCAGGGGCGGTGACGCGGGTGGCAGACGTGAGGCCGGCGCCCAATGGGTGAAGCTTGTTGACGATCCGGACGGAAGTGCCCTGGTTGCCCGGGTATAGCTTGAGTGGGGTCTGGTGCGTACTGCGCCGCTGTGGGCTGAAGCTGCACTCGGCGCGGGTCCAGTATTTCAGCCCCGACCCTGAGTACCAGCCGAAGGTTGAGCAGTTGCTGGCCGTGTTGGCGCAGGCCCCGGCCCGACCGGAGCAGGTAGTACTGCCCTTCCTGGATGAGATGGGTTTCTATCGTTGGCCGGTTGCGACACGCTAGTGGGCCGCGCACCCTCTGCTGGCCGAGCGCCAAGGCGCCAACCAACAGCAGTGGTGCCTCATTGGCGCCTTGAACGCGCTCACCAGCCAGATCACCTGCTTGGCCGCCTATGTCGTCGGGCGCGCCAAGGTTAGCGCCATGTATCACCGACTCGCGCAGACCTATCCCGACTATGAGCACATCTCTATAGTCCAGGACAACTGGAGGATCCCATGCCGATGTCCTTGCCACCCTCGGCGACCTCCCGCGCCTCACGCCGGTCTGGTTGCCCATCTACGCTCTCTGAACTCAACCCGCTTGAGAAACGCCGGCGGTGGCTCCGCCAGCAGGTCCTCATCCTGCATTGCCTCGCGGGCGACTGGCCCACACTCAAGCAATGGGTCCGCGACTTTCTCGATCAGGTCGAGCGCCGCCGACCCGAAGTTGTTGACTTGTGTCGACCTCAGCGGCGCTGGCAAACTCGCCCGCTTCCTCCGTGCCGCCTGATTACTGATTTTGGTGGTTAATATTCATTAGACGAACATATGCCAATCTCGGTGCTCTACCGAGTTATGTATCGGTTATCCAAAGGCCAAATTGCTTCTCTAACTAAATCAAATAAAGCGAATCGCGGCCCCGACGTTTTTGACTGCGGCTACAGCACCAAGGCAAGCTAAGGAAGTGGTCTTGGGGTTCTTAGGATGAGGAAAACTGCGTAGAGTGAGTTGGAGCTCTCCGAAGGCTCCCTTGGCCTGTAAGGAGTGTGTAGTGCATAGGATGTGCGGGTCGGCCACAACACGAACCCGAGTGCGATCGAAACCTAACCCAGCCAGACTAACTGCTGCGGCAATATTGGTAGACTTAGGGAAAGCAATGCAGGCTGCAGATGCTGGTCCATCAAAAACGCTTACGGCCCTTTCCAAGCCTTCGAGAGAGATCCCTTGCTCAATCAAAAAGGGCTGGCCGATAAGAGCTGCTGCTGGCTTTGTACTAGTCAGCAGAACCTCGTTGAGTTCTCCTCGAGCTCGGCTTGCGCGAAGTACGTCTAGACCTCCAATGGCACCAGATGGGATGAGTATCCCCGTATGGTACTGGTTTGCTAGCTCAGTCAGCTCGGTCAGCAAGCGGGGATCCGCCAGCGCCTCGACACTCATAGGCAGAAAGTGGATTCCACTTGCGACCACCAGAGGACCGTGGGCTAATACACTTTCATTCCCGGCTGCTTCAATGACGAGGTCTGGAGCCAATCTGATCAACTCCTCGATCCGAGAGACAAAGTTAAGCGCCTACGAGCTGTTGCACTCGTTGGATCACCTCATTGGTTGAACGGCTCAGGACTCCAACCAGGCGAACATCAGGAATCTCCTCGAGCAATATAGCTTCCACGATGGTGCTGCCAATGGCACCACATCCGATCAGGCCAATCCCCAACACTATCTAGTTAATCCTCCGTAACTCTCGTTTACGTGTTGAAATGTTGTACCAGCCGCCAGTTGGGTGAGCACTCGTTCTCTCGAAGCAATCAAGTGAGCAGCGACGCAAACTTCGACCTGCTCCATATCTCTTCGCTTTAGTGCTTGCAGGATAGCTTTCTGCTCCTCGAATGAGGCCCGCACGTGGCGGCTCGGCTCATATCCTGTCAAAATCCTAACGCGCTCCATGCGCTCATTCAAAGATGCTAACATGTCTTTCAAAATGAGATTCCGGCAATGGGCGACGAAGTTCTGGTGAAGTGTGCGATGCGCAGTGAAGTACAACTCGTAGCGGCCCACCTCGATTTGGCCTTCAATCTCTTCCACCGGCGCTAGTAAAGTCGCAACTATCTCGTCGTCGGCCTGCTCAGCGAAGTAGCGAGCCGCGCGCGGCTCTAGAAAGAGTCGCATCTCATAGATATCTTCGATGCGGTGCGGAGAAAGCGGTTGGACAATGAGTCCGCGACCATCGGCGGGTAGGAGCCAACCCTCTTGTTCGAGCCGTATAAGTGCCTCACGGACCGGTGTGCGGCTCGTTTCCAGGGCTTGAGCCAACTGGAACTCGTAGATCATCTGGCCTGGTGCAAGACTCCCATCAAGGATCGACTGCTTGATACGCTCATAGGCAATTACGGCAAGAGGCGCGGATTTTAGAATGGGTTGCATAGATTTCGTTTGGTGTGAAGGTAGTTCTGCGCGTTGAAAGGATATCCTATCTCTAAACAAGAAATTTTGTATTCCGTATACGTATACAGTACACAGAGCAGTGTATCAAAAATTTGGCATGATGTCAAGGTCGAGGGCGTCTCGGCAGGGCTTCTCAAAAGTTCCGTGCGCTCGGCAAACCGAAGGTTTGGCAGTGCTAAGCCATTGCCGCTCGCTGCCACGGCATCGCCTCACCTTCGCCCCGTCGCCAGGCCCTTCCCCTGGCCAGCGCTCAGCATGGCGCCAGCCACCTGTTCACCTTCAACCTCAGTCTGTCGCGTAGCACCTCGCACATGCTCATCAGGCAAGCCCTCCACGAGCACAGCCAGATTTATGGCTTTCTGCTTTTCGGTGTTTCTGGTTTTCGGTGTTTCTGGCTTTCTGGTTCTCTGGGTTCCGCCCATACCGTGCACCCACCCCGCCGCCCGCCTTGCCCGGCTCGCTCTGCTCCTGGCCATCGCCCTGGCCCCGCCCCCAGCTCAACACGACCGCACCCGGCGCAGCGATCTCGATGCTCTCCCTGGGCACTCTCGCCGATGCCACGCCAGACCCAGGGCCGGCCGATGCCCTCTTCACCGGCGTGGCCGCGCAAGCCACAAGCAGCATTGACGTCGCGCTGTGCGACTTCGGCTGCGCCGGTGTGTCCGTGGCGCTCCTGACCGCCGAGTCGTGCGGCCGGGCCGTG
>DOUV01000585.1:0-1021 GCA_003520455.1 Chloroflexota bacterium
ACACGCCGCCTCGTCGCGGAGGTTGCGTGGGGGGACGATCGCGCGCAGCGCCAGCCGGTGCGACTGCCGCTGATCGTCGAGCAGGTCGCGGTGGTGGCCCTGCTCGTGCCCACGCCGGCCACTCCGGGCGCGCAGCGGCTGACGGTGAGGGTCATGGAAGACGGGCAACCACAAGGGGTGCTCCTCCAGGCGGACGTGATGATGGTCGAGGCTCCCACCCCACCATCGCTTCGGCCGGTCGCCGTGACGCTGAGCGAGGCTGAGGTGCCGGCTACCGCCCGGCCGGGCACCTCACTGCCCGTCTGGTTGTCCTGGCGCGCGCTGCAGCCACTCGACCATTATGCGAGTCTCTCGGTACGCCTGGTGGCCGCCGATGGCGGGCGCGTGGCCCAGCAGGATGGGCCGCCCGGCGCGGGGGTTGGAACAGTGGCCTGGCAGCCCGGCGAACCCTACGGCACGACCTGGCAACTCGACGTGCCGCCTGATCTGTCCGCGGGCACCTACACCGTACAGGTGCTGTGGTACGAGCCTGGAACGGGGCAACGCGCACTGCTGTGGGAGGGTGTCGATTGGAATGAGACCCTTACGGTGGGCGCGGTTCAGGTTGGAGATTGAAGTGGCACGCCTACCGCTCTTCGCCGCTCGCGCAGTCCTGGTTGCCCAGCTCGACGGCGGCCAGATCCATTCCCACCGTCAGGAGGCGCTCCACCGCCAACGCAAAGGGGCGACTGGTCTCGCGCCGGTCGAGCGTTTTCAGGTACCCCCCACAGCCGTCGCAGACGTAGAGGCGGTGGACGCCGTCCTCACTGGGATAGTATGCCAGCTTGCGGGGGTCCTCTGTGCCACAGAAAGGACACCCGATCCGGCGGTAGCGCCAGCCGGTGTCGCAGCGGGCGCAGAAGAGCCGGCGGGCGTTCCGGTCGAGGGTGGCGAAGTTGGGAGGCCCGCCGCAGGTGGGGCAGCCGCCGGAGTCTCCGTCATGGTTCTCAAAGCGGGAGGCCTGCGCCGCTGCGGCGGCGCG
>DOUV01000585.1:1073-5519 GCA_003520455.1 Chloroflexota bacterium
CAGGGGCGCAGGGCCTCCCCGACGAGGAAACCGGTCAGTTCGTCATTCGGTGAGACGCCCTCGTACCAGGCCCGCGCGCGCTCGACGGGAATATCCGCCGGCGCAGGCAGATCGGGTGCGGCGATGGCAGCCACCTCGTGCAGGAGCCGCTGGAAGGCGGGCCAGTCGATTTCCAGCTCATCGAAGTGGAAGAGGGACTGCCGTGCCCCGACACGCTCTCGAACGCGCTCCGCCGTGATTGGCGTGTGCAGCGGAGGGAGGGCCTCCTCCACCGCCGTCTGCGCCGCCATGATTCGGCGGTGGAGGTCGAGCCAGGCGGCCTGCTCGGGGTGTTTGGCCAGCATCGCCTCCAGCGCGCGGAGAACGTCCTCACCACTATGCACGGCAGGGCGATCAAGTAGACTGTCCACTTCCCGCTCCCTCGGTCACCTCGCGGTACCAGCGCGGGTGATGCTCCCTGGCGTACTCCTCGGTGACTTCGCCCGTGACCATGGCCGTGATGGAGGGCTTGGTGAGGGGGTGCAGCGTGCTGAGGTAGAGATGCACGAAGAAAAAGCCCGTCACCACCAGGAAGGCGATGTCGTGGAGGATCAGGCTGGCCTGGAGGAGGCCGGCTGGCACCAGGCCCACCCCGAGCCACATGATCAGCCCGGTGACCGCCAGCACCACGAAGCCGACGACCTGGATTCGGTAGGTAAGTTTCTGCCCGGGGTTGTAGCGCCCCTCCTCCGGCAGCCCGGTCCGATCTCCGGTCCAGTAGTAGCGCCAGGGGGCGGTCGCCAGCCACTTGCGGTCGCCGGCGTTGAAGGAAAAGACCTCACGCATATCGCGGATCAGGAGCGGTAGGCCGAAGAGCGCGTAGAGCAAGACGGCGAAGAAAAGGCCGGCCGCACCCAGGCGGTGCAGGAAGCGGCTGGCCTCCCCCGCCAGACCGATCGCGTAGGCCGCGAACGCGGGGACGTAGAGGAAAGCCCCTGTGATCATCGTCAGGATAAAGGCCAGTGCAAAAATCCAGTGCCCCGCCTGTTGCAGCGGAGTAAACCGGCGAATCCACCGTTCACTCATCTTGCGCCTCCTTCTGGCGTGCCATGCGCCGGCTCACCACCCAGTTGATGCCCAGACCGACCAGTGTTGCGCCGATGGCCACTTCACCCAGCGGCTGGAGGAGATCCTGCCAGAAGCTGCTGAACGCCAGGTTGACCTGCGGATTCCTGGGCAGGCCGTAGCTCTCGGGCGCCTCGGGTAGGACGTACAGCACCCCCAGCCCCCCCAAGATGTTCGTCCCGTAGAGGCTTGCATTAGGACGAGACGCACTCTGCCCGGCCTGCAGGGCTTGCACCCGCTCCTCGGCCCGGGCGATTATCTCCTCGCGCGAGCCGAAGGCGAGTGCCCCGGTTGGGCAGGCCTTGACGCAGGCCGGGGCCATCCCCGCCGTCACCCGGTCCTGGCAGAGCGTGCACTTGGAGGCCGTGGCAGCGCCCGTGAGGCGGTTGACGATGTTCATCCGCGGGATGCCGAAGGGACAGAAGGACGTGCAGTAGGCGCAGCCGTTGCATAGCTCCTCCTCGAACGAAACGAACCCCAGTTCATTCTGCTTGAGGGCCGCAGTGGGGCAGACCTTCACACAGGGCGCCTCGCCACAGTGCAGGCACTGCTCCTTGAAGAACAGCCAGTGCACCCCCTCGCTCGCCGCCACCTCCCGGAACGTGATCCGTGTCCAGGTGTTGGCGGAGAGATCCGGCGGATTCTCGTAGGTGCCCCTATTGGTCGTCGTCTCGGCCTGCAAGTCGTTCCACTCCTTGCAGGCCGCCTGGCAGGAGCGGCACGCCATGCACTTGGAGAGGTCAATCAACATCGCGATTTTTGCCATGGATCGCACCACCTTTCGGAACCGGCTCTCGCAGCTTTACTGACCTGAGAGAGCGTTTTCTGGCGTTGCAAGAAAGTAAGAGCGTGACGCGTGATGCGTGACGGATTCCTTCACGCATCACGTTTCGCATCACGAACCCCAGCAGGTGAAAACTTTCAAGTTCCTCAGGCCTTTCTCACGTCGCAGAGGAAGGCCTTGAACTCGGGCATCATCGTGTTGGCGTCGCCGATGTGGGGCGTCAGGCTGTTGGCACTGTCCCCGGTCGAGAGCCCGGCGTACCCCCAGTGCCAGGGCAGGCCGACCTGGTGGACCACCTGCCCGTTGATCGGCAACGGCTGCAGGCGTCTGGTCACGATAGCCACACCTTGAACCGTACCCCGCGCTGATTCGACGACGACCTGTGCGCCGTTCTTGATGCCCTTCTCGGCGGCCAGCGCCTCATTGAGCTCCACGAACATCTCCGGCTGGAGTTCCACCAGCCAGGGCAGGTTGCGTGTCATGGCCCCGGCCTGCATGTGCTCCGTCAGGCGATAGGTGGTGGCGACGTAGGGGAAGCGCGCCACCTCTCCCCGCGTCTGTACCGCCACGTCCCAGAGCTTGATGGCCGGGTTGTTTTGCTGTTTGGAGAGGAGATTGGCGACCGGGCTCTCAAAGGGCTCGTAGTGCTCGGGGAAGGGGCCATCGGCCAGGCCCGGGCCGAAGAGGCGCCCCACGCCCTCGGGCTTCATGATGAAGGGGAAGATGGTGCCGGGGGGTGTGCCGCCGTCGGGCACGTCGCCGACCCACTTTTTCCCTGCGGGGTCCCAGCGAATCACGGGGTGTTCCATGTCCCAGGGCTCGCCCGTCTCGGGGTGGACCGAGGCCCGGTTGTAGATGATCCGCCGGTTGACCGGCCAGTTCCAGCTCCAGTTGGAGTAAAGCCCAATGCCGCCGGGGTCTTCGAGCCCGCGGCGTTTGGCCAGGTTGCCCGCAGCGGTGTAGTAGTTGTAGAGCCAGTTGCCGCAGGCCGTGGATCCGTCGTCGCGGAGCTGGGTGAAGTTCAGTACCTGCTGGCCGGCGGCAACGATGACGTTGTCCTTGTCGTCCTTCAGGTCCACCAGCGCGCGGCCGGAGATCTCCCTGGCGACGGCCTCGGGGTCGGGGGTGCCCTCGCCGTAGTCCCAGGTCAGGTTGACGATGGGCTCGGGGAAGGCCCCGCCCTCGCTCTGGTAGAGGCGGCGCACCCGCTGTATGATCTGATTGGCGATCCAGAGATCCTCTTTGGCCTCGCCCGGCGGCTCGACGGCCTTCCAGCGCCACTGCAGCCAGCGGCCGGAGTTGGTGACGCTTCCCTCGCGCTCGACCCAAGATGCCGCCGGCAGCAGGAACACTTCGGTTGAGATGGCCCTGGAATCGGCGCCGGGCCGCTTCCAGAAGCTGGCCGTCTCCGTCTCCCACAGGTCGATGGTCACCAGCCACTCCAGCCGCTCCATCGCCTCGCGTTCACGGCCCGAATAGGGGCCGGCCACGGCCGGGTTCTGGCCCAGGACGATGAACCCCGGGATCTTGCCCTCGTGCATGGCCTCGAAGAGGGCGATGTGGGAGTAATTGCCGCTGTTCTTGGGCAGCCAGTTGAAGGCGAAGTCGTTCTCGGGTGTGGCCGCATCGGCGAACCAGGCCTTGAGCAGGCTGACGATGTACTTGGGGTAGTTCTTCCACCAATTGAGGGTCTGGGCCGGATCGCCCACCGTCTTCGGCGTCACCCGTGCCAGGTAGGCAGCCAGATCGCCGTCGGCCTCGACCGGATTCCCGAGGTACCCCGGCAGGATGTGGAAAAGCAGGCACATATCGGTGGAGCCCTGGACGTTGTGCAGGCCACGCAGCGCATTGACACCACCGCCGGCCACGCCGATGTTGCCGAGCAGCAACTGCAGGATGGCGTAGGACATCACGTTCTGGGTGCCGTAGGTGTGCTGTGTGCCGCCCATGGCGTACATGATGCTGCCGGCCCTGCCCGGCTCACCGCTGCTGGCGTAGAGCTGGTAGGCCGCCTCCAGGGCCTGGGGTGAGGCGCCCGTGATCCTGGAGACGGTCTCCAGGTCGTAGCGGCTGTAGTGCTGCTTGAGGAGTTGGAAGACCGAGCGGGGATCCTGAAGGGTCAGGTCCCGTATGGGCATGCCGCTCTCGTCCATCTGGTACGCCCAGGTGCCCTTGTCGTAGGCGCGCTTCTGCTCGTCGTAGCCGCTGAAGAGACCCGTCGCGGCGTCAAAGCGGAAGTCGGGGTGGAGCAGGAAGGCGCCGTTGGTGTAGTGCGCGACGTAGTCCTTGTGGTAGCGCTCGTTGTCGAGGATGTACTTGATGAGCCCGCCGATGAAGGCGATGTCGGTGCCGGCACGGATGGGCACGTACAGGTCCGCCCGCGACGAGGTGCGGGTGAAGCGCGGGTCCACGCTGATGAGCCGGGCGCCCCGGTCGAGGGCGGCCTGGACCCACTTGAAGGAGATGGGGTGGTTCTCGGCGGCGTTGGAGCCGATGATCATGATGACATCGGCATTTCTGAGGTCGATCCAGTGGTTGGTCATTGCTCCTCTACCGAA
>DOUV01000588.1:0-3094 GCA_003520455.1 Chloroflexota bacterium
GAGGTCCGTGGGCCGTCGAGTTGCGCGACGCGGGCCGCAAGCGTGTCGCGGCGTTGCGCCTGGTCCGCGAAGGCACGGGCGGTGGCTTGCGCGAGAGTAAGGCCATGGTTGACAAGACCCCGAGCATCATCCTGCGGGGGATCGCTCGCGATGATGCTGAGGAACTGGTGACGCGCTTCGAGCAGATTGGGGCTGAGGCAGTGGTCCTCCCGGCCGCCGAGGTCCCGATCGATGAGGCTTACGACCTGGCCTGACCCACTTGCCAACCCAAAGGCAGCCGCGCTGATCGCGAGAGTGTCGGTTGGGTAGGCGAGCCCTGGGCCCTCGCCCGGCACAGCCTGTTCGAACTTGAGCAAATCCGCCGTTATCCAGCGCTCCAGGGGCTCTTCGCGCGAGGGTGCCGCTTGTTTTGGGCGGGGGAAAGGCGCGCAGCCGATGAGGCCCTGGTCAACTGCTCTCTTGCTGCCCTTCTTCCCTGTCCCCCCGTCCCCCGTTGCTGTTCTCTGCAGCGACCCTCGTCCAACTCTCCGATATTCCTGTGCCCGGTTTGTAAGCCAACTTACTTGACGTTTGCAGTTGCGATGGATAGACTTTTGCAAGTCTTTGCAAGAACGAAAGAGTGCAGGAGTCTTATCTCATAATGAGCTGTCACCAGCAAGCGGCCGAGAGCCTTCGGCTGGCCGGATATCGTTTGACCCCGCAGCGCATGATGATCCTGGAAGCCGTTTATCACCTGGGGGGCCACGTAACGGCTGAGCAGATTCTCGCCTACGTTCAGCGGCGGCATCCCTACGTCGACCTTTCGACGGTCTACCGGACAATCGATCTGTTGACAGGTCTGGGCGTCGTGCAGGCCTTTGATGTCAGCGGCGGTGCGAGTCAGTACGAGTTGGCAGCCGAGCCTCACCATCACCTGGTGTGCCGTGTCTGCGGTTCGGTTGAGCCATTGGCGGATTATCATCTCCGCGAGTTGTCGGCCCATCTTCTCAAAGAGCACGGGTTTCAGGCCGATCTGGACCATCTCGCGATTACCGGCCTCTGCGCGGCGTGTCGAGCCTCGATCCAAGGGTGATTCGACCGGAATCAGGAGGAGTGTCGATATGGTGTTGCTCTCTTCGTTTCTTCCCCCGCTGTTTCGCACGGCAACCAGTGGCCCGGCGCTGCACATCCCCGACGGCTTTCTCAGCCTGCCAATCGCTCTGCTGTGTTGGATCGTCAGCGTGGGGCTCCTGGGCCTCGCGGTGCGCTTGACGCGCGGCCAGTTGAGTGAGCGCCAGGTACCGCTCATGGGCGTGATGGCGGCGTTCATCTTCGCCGCCCAGATGATTAACTTTCCGGTGGCCGGGGGGACATCGGGCCACCTGCTCGGCGGTGCGTTGGCCGCGATGACGCTCGGCCCGTGGGGAGGAATGCTGGTGATGGCGAGCGTCGTCGGCGTGCAGGGGCTCCTCTTCCAGGATGGCGGCCTTGTCGCGATGGGCGCCAATATCCTCAACATGGGTTTGTTGACGGCCCTGCTCGGCTACGGGCTCTACCGCGGTGTGGTTGGGCAGCGTCGCCAGGTGCGGATGGTAGTCGCGGGCCTCGCGGCCTGGCTCTCAGTGATGGCCGGAGCCCTGGCCACAGCGCTCGAACTCTGGTTGAGTGGAACCGCCCGCCTGGACGTTGTCGTGCCGGCGATGCTGAGCATCCACGCACTCATCGGCATCGGCGAGGCCCTGATCACCATGGCTGCTCTGGCCTTTATCGCGCGGATGCGTCCCGACCTGCTGGAGGCCGAGGCCGGTGTGGCCCGAGGCGGCCGGGGTTGGGTCGTCGCCGGCCTGGCCGTTGCCCTGGCCGTGGTCTTGCTGTCGCCGCTGGCCTCGGCGAACCCGGACGGTCTGCAACGCGTGGCGGTGAGTCTGGGCTTTTTCCACCAGGGAGCGCCGGCACAGTACACGATCCTGCCGCACTACACTCTTCCATTCCTCGGCGCGACCCCGCTCTCCAGGATCATGGCCGGCGCGATCGGGCTGCTGGTGGTCGCTGGCGTGGCGATGGGTGGGGTCCGCCTGCTGCGGCGGTCCGCCCGGCTGGCGTCCAAGACCGGACGGCAGGTACCCTCACGATGAACGCCCAGTCGTTCGACCGCTATCAGGCCGGCGAGAGCCTGATCCATCGCCTGGACCCGCGGGTGAAGGTGGTGGTCACAGTGCTCTTCATCGTCTCGAACGTATTGTTGCCCGACGGAGCCTGGTTCGCGTTCCTGCTCGCCTGGGGCCTGATCCTCCTCGTCAACGCTCTGGCCGGGTTGGGCCCGGGCTACGCCGCCAGGCGGTCGTTCGTGGCGCTGCCCTTCGCCCTGGCGGCGATCACCGCGATCTTCGCGATTCCCGGCCGGCCCCTCGTCGCCTGGGCAGTTGGCCCCTGGCACCTGGTCGCGACCGACGCGGGGCTGATGCGTTTTCTCAGCATCGTCGTGCGGAGCTGGCTTTCCGTGCAGATGGCGATCCTGTTGACGGCGACAACCCCGTTCCCCGACTTGATGCACGCGCTGCGGCACCTGCACGTCCCTCAATTGCTGGTCGCGATCATCTCGTTCATGTATCGCTACCTGTTTGTCCTGACCGACGAGGCCACGCGCCTCCTGCGGGCCCGCGAGGCGCGGAGTGCCCGGGTGGCGGGAGGGAGTGGCGGCGGTTCGATTGCCTGGCGCGCGCGGGTTGCCGGCAACATGGCCGGACAGCTGTTCCTGCGGAGCTACGAGCGGAGCGACCGGGTCTACAACGCCATGCTGGCGCGGGGTTACAGCGGCCAGCTCCTGACGCTCAATCCCCACGTGATGCGGGCCAGAGACTGGATGGTCGGGGGAGGCGCCGTTATGGCCCTGATCGCGCTGCAGATCATCGCGCGTGCGAGCCTTTAGGGTGCCGGTCAAGGACAAGGAGCCAGGCTGCCGAACTCTCGGAAGCGTTCGGAAGTCTCCGATCATGTCCCCCGGCGACTCCGTGACCGGTGTTCGAGATTCTGATTCTCTAATGAACATGCTGCCGAGAAGGTAGCGTATCTCACTTTTCCAGAAACATGAAGATCCTGTTGGCGAAATCGCTTC
>DOUV01000588.1:3206-8705 GCA_003520455.1 Chloroflexota bacterium
CGCGCTGAAGCGCGCACTCCAAACCAGCGCCGGCGACTTGTACCAATTCGCCGACAGGATCATATGAACCCATCATCCCCGAGAAGTAGGTTACTATGCCCATAGTCCACGATCACATCGCCCGCCCCCAGCCCGCGACCGGCACGGGCGCGCGCAACGGCGCTCAGGAGGCGCCCGCCCTCGTCATCGAAGATCTCAGCTTCAGCTACCCGGATGGGCTTGTCGCGCTGCACGGCGTCTCGTTGCAGGTCGGCCGGGGCGAGAAGGTGGCCCTGGTCGGACCGAACGGCGCCGGCAAGAGTACCCTCATGCTCCAACTCAACGGCATCCTGAGCGGTCAGGGCCGGATCCGGGTGGCCGGACTTCCGGTGACCAGGCCGAATCTGCCATTGATCCGGGCCAGGGTTGGTCTCGTCTTCCAGAACCCCGATGACCAACTCTTCTCCCCGACCGTCTTCGAGGATGTCGCCTTTGGTCCGCTCCACATGGGGCTCCCTGGGGACGAGGTCCGGGCCCGCGTCGCGTGGGCGCTCGAGCAGGTGGGCATGCGCCCCTACGCGGACCGGCTCTCGCATCACCTGAGCGTTGGGGAGAAGAAGCGGATCGCCATCGCCACCGTCCTCTCGATGGAGCCGGAGATTTTGGTGCTCGACGAGCCCTCTGCGGGCCTCGACCCGCGGGCGCGCCGGGCACTCATCACACTGCTGCGCTCCCTTCCGCTTACCATGCTCGTGTCCACGCACGACCTGCTGATGGTGCGCGAGCTGCTCCCCCGGATGGTGCTGATGGATGAGGGCCGGATCGTCGCGGATGGTCCCACCGAGCGCTTGCTGAACAATGTGATCTTGCTGGAGGCCCACGGCCTCGAGCGTCCCTGAACCGGGCGGCGTGGTGGGCGGCGGCCACCTTCGTGTCGTCTAGAGCGCCGGTCAAGGCGTCAGACTTCCGAAGTCTGGTGGGGACCGTGCTGGCCCAAAATGCGCTCCGACGAGGGTGATAGAGGCGGGCACCGGCCGCGAACAAGACTTCGGAAGTCTTTTCTCCCCCGCGGGATGACTTGACCGACGCTCTAGAGCGCCGGTCAAGTAGTCACCGAGACGATTGCAAAGCGCCTTGTGAAGGTGCTTTCAGGTTCGTAGGGGCGCACGGCCGTGCGCCCCTACTACGAACCACGTTCTCACCCGCGCAACGACGACTTGACCGATATTCTAGTGGTTATGGTTTTGTAAGGATGGGGCCGGATACTTGCGCGTGAAAGGAGAAGGCCTATGTTTTGGAAACGAGCGAACGAGAAAGAGTCAGAGGCCGAGTTGCGTCCGGACGGTCGTCTGCGCCTTCCGCCCGGCCAGTCACTCACCGAAAAATGGCCGGTGTTGCACTACGGGGGGATCCCGCGGATCGACCTGACGACCTGGGAGTTTCGGATGTATGGGTTGGTCGAGAAAGAGGTCACGCTGAACTGGGACGAGTTCATGGCTCTGCCCCAAACCACCATCACCAGCGACGTCCACTGCGTGACGCGCTGGTCGAAGTACGCGAACACTTGGACAGGCGTGCATATTCGCAACATCCTGGCGCTGGTGAGGCCGCTGCCTGAAGCGCGCTATGTCATGGAGCACAGCTACGGCGGCTACACCACCAACATCGCGCTCGACGAACTCATGGACGACGGCGTGATCCTGGCTCACAGCCACAACGGTGCGCCGCTCGCCAGAGACCACGGCTGGCCGGTGCGTCTCGTGGTGGCCAAACTCTACTTCTGGAAGTCGGCCAAGTGGCTGCGTGCGTTCGAATTCATGGCCCACGACCGGCCTGGTTTTTGGGAGCAGTACGGCTACCACAACCACGGCGATCCCTGGAAAGAGGAACGCTTTGGCTGAGATGATCCGGCTGCCGGATACGATCGAGTAGCGGCCCGCCTACCTCTAATCCCGCCCGGCCGATGATCGAGACGCCCCACCAGGATGGTGTGTTCCTCTTTCTCTGAACGTGGCACGTGTACGCGCCACGTTCAGAGAAAGCGAGAGGCGCCATCCCGCCGGGGCGTCTCGACACGTTCATGGGGGATGATGTGTTCATACAATCCTGTTGGCGAAGTCGTCTCCAGAGAGGGCGAGCAGTTTGTAGTGCGCGCTTCAGCGCGCTGAAGCGCGCACTACAAACCGGTACCCCGCCACTCGCACCAATTTGCCAACAGGATTCTTCATATTTCTGTAAAAGTGGCGCGTAGGCGGCACTTTTACAGAAAGTGAAATAGGCCATCTTCATGGGAGGTATCGAGTAGGTACGGGTGGGTCCTCGGGCCGGCGACTCTCGGCGCCAATTGCAGCTCTCTCCCGTTGGCATGAAAGGGGCCTCGTGCTACAATTCTGGCAGCAATCAGGTCTGGGGAGATGGAAAACGCGCGCCCGGTTACCAACGGAATCGAGGAGAAGGCTGGGAGAGTGCCTTCCTTCACGTTGTCTCCAAGGAACTATGTATCTCTCTACCACGCTTGCCGGCGGCCGTCCCACTGCTCCGCCAGTTTCTTTCCCCGCACCGTTCCTCCAGGTGCAGGGACGACCACAGTGCCGGCGTTCTGTGGAGGGTGACGTCAGAGCCGCCCGGCTGCGCGGGGAGGCACGAATTGCCTTCGGTGACTCCACCAGGCAGACAGAGGGAGGGTCAGAAGAACACACGAACGTCCTGGTAGAGATGCGCGGCATTACGAAGCGCTTTCCCGGTGTGGTCGCCAATCAAGGCATCGACCTGCTCATCCGCCGGGGTGAGATCCACACGGTGTTGGGGGAAAATGGGGCCGGGAAGTCCACCCTGATGAACATCCTCGCGGGGATGATACCGCCCGACGAGGGATCGATCATCGTTCGAGGCGAGCCGGTCACGCTCGAGTCTCCCCACAAGGCGTTGAGCCTTGGAATTGGCACCGTCTACCAACATTTCACCCTCGTCCCAACCCTCACGATCATCGAGAATGTCATTCTCGGTCGAGACTCCGGTTTCTTGCTGGACGTGCGCGGCGCCGAGCGTCGTCTTCAGGGAATGCTGGGGGACTTTGGCATATCGACATCGCCGCGGACGCCGGTAGGCCATCTTTCCGTCGGCCAGCAGCAGCGGGTGGAGATCATCAAGGTCCTGTTTCGGGGTTCGGAGGTTCTCCTGCTCGACGAGCCCACCTCGGTGTTGACCCCCCTTGAGGTGCAGGAGCTGTTTCAGATCTTGCTTCGCCTGAAGGCCGAAGGCGTGGCGGTGGTCTTCATCACGCACAAACTGGAGGAGGCCCTGCAGATCAGTGACCGGATCACGGTCCTCCGCCAGGGCCAGAACGTTGGTGAGCTGGGGCCAGAGGCGCTTTTCGGGGCGGATCGCGTTCTCGTCAAGCAGTGGATTGTCGATCTCATGTTCGGCGGGCTTCCTCCCCAGGAGAGCCCGGCGGCGGGCCGGCGTCAGGAGAGGCGGACAATCCTCGCGCTCCACGGCGTCACGGCCCTGGGCGACCAGGGCAGGCCGGCGGTCCAGGACTTTTCCCTGGCTCTGCGGGCCGGTGAGATCTTTGGGCTCGCGGGTGTGGATGGCAACGGGCAGAAGGAGTTGGGCGAGGTCATCGCGGGGCAGCGCCGCGTGATCAAGGGCCAGATCGTTCTCGATGGGATTGAGATCACGAATCGCGGCGCACCGGCCGCGGTCAAAGCGGGCATCGGATACGTGACCGACGATCGGCTCGGCGAGGGCTCCATCTCGATGGGGAGTGTGGCCGAGAATCTGGTGCTGAAGGCGATTGACCGCCCGCCCTTCTCGAAGTGGGGCCTGCTGAACAGGAAGGCCATCGAGGCCAATGCCCTCCGCCTGATCCGGCAGTTTGAGGTCAAAACGCCAGGTCCCTCCACCCGCCTTTCTGTACTCTCGGGCGGCAACGTTCAAAAGCTGATTCTGGCTCGCGAACTGGCCTTGAACCCGAGGGTCCTCGTGGCCAACAAGCCGACCAGCGGGCTCGATCTGAAAACGGCCCGCTTCGTCCTGCGGACGCTCAAGGAGCGGGCGAATCAGGGCAGCGCCATTCTTCTGATTTCGTCAGAACTCGACGAGCTTTTAGAATTGAGCGATCGGATTGGGGTGATCTATAACGGGTGCTTGCTGGCGACGTTCGGGCGGGGTGAGGTTGACCTGGAGAGCATTGGCCGGCTGATGCTCGGCGCGCCGCGATGAACCGGCGAACATTTTTGCTGTCGCTGGCACCTCTGCTCGCCTCAGGCTTTGCCATTGTGGCAGCCTTCCTGATTGGCGCTGTTTTCCTGCAGCTCCTTGGGAAGGACTCGCTCCGGGCCTATCAGATGCTCGTGAGCCGCGGGCTGGGCAGCCGGTTCGGTGTCACCGAGACACTCATCAAGATGGCGCCGCTCCTCCTGGTGAGTGCAGGCCTGCTGATCGCGCTCAAAGCTGGCGTCTGGAATATCGGCATCGACGGGCAGTTCCTGGTCGGGGCCACTATGGCCGGCATCGTGGCGGCGAGGCTGGCGGGGACGATGGCGCTGGCTCCAATGCTGTTGGTCTCCGCGTTGGTCGGGTTCCTGGGGGGTGCGGCCTGGGGTCTCATCCCGGCGCTTCTCAAAGTGCGCTACGGGTTGAACGAGATTATCACGACCATTATGATGAACTACGTCGCTATCTACCTGACGAGTTGGCTCGTGAAGGGACCGTTCAAGGACCCGACGGTGGTCCCGCCGCAGACACCTGTCATCCCGAAGGCCTTCCGGCTGCCTCCAATTCCCTTGACCCGAATCCACATCGGGCTCCTGGCGGGCCTGCTCGCCGTGCTGCTGGTTGCCTTCTTGTTCCGCAACACCGTGCTGGGCTTTCAGCTGTGGGTGCTCGGCCAGAACCGGCGGGCCGCCATCCATGCCGGCCTGCCGGTGGACCGTCTCACCGTCCTGGCCCTGCTGCTGAGCGCCGGCTTCGCGGGGTTGGCGGGAGCGAACGACGTTCTGGGCGTCAAGGGACTCTTCCAGGGAGAGTGGAACCCGGCCTACGGCCTGACGGGCTTCGCCCTGGTCTTCCTGGCGCGGCTCAACGGTCTGTGGGTCATCCCCTTTGCGTACTTCTTCTCCTTCCTGCTCTTCGGGGGGGAGATGATGGCGCGTTCGGCGAATATCCCGGCCTATTTTGTGGACATGCTCGAGGGGCTGATGTTGCTCTTCTTTGCCGTCGCCGTCTCCCTGGAGCGAGCCTCCGCCCGGCGCGAGCGACGGCGCCTGGCGGGGGCGGAAGGGGCCTGAATGAGCGCGGCGCAACTCAGCACCTTCGTCACCGTCCTGCTGAGCAGCGGCCTGGTGGCGGCGGTGCCTTTGGCCCTGGCCGCGTTGGGTGAGACCTTTGCCGAACAGGCCGGCCTCCTCAACCTGGGCCTCGAGGGGATGATGCTGACCGCTGCCTTCGCCGGCTTCTACGTGGCCCTCAACACGAGCAGCGTGGCGGCCGGCCTCCTGGCCGGCCTCGCGGCGGGGG
>DOUV01000587.1 GCA_003520455.1 Chloroflexota bacterium
TGGACGACGGCGCAGGCTGAGGCGCTGCGCAACGGCCGGCTCGTGGCCGAGACGGGCGGACGCTACCTGGTGCTGTCGGAGACGGGGGACGAGCGCCGCCGGGCCGGGGCAGGCCGGGTAACCCCGAAGATGGGCCTCACCGATGAGCAGTGGGCCGTTGCGGGCGAAGGGGCGAATTTCATTGCGCGGGCGGTGCGTGACGAGCTCGGCCTTGAGACGGTCTTCCATCACCATGTGGGTACCTTCGTCGAGACGCCCGACGAGGTGGCGCGGATCATGGCGGCCACCGACCCCGAGTTGGTCGGCTTGTGCCTGGACACGGGCCACTACGCATTCGGCGGCGGCAACCCGCGCGAGGCACTGCGGCGTTACGGCCAGCGCGTGCGCTATTTGCATTTCAAAGACGTGAGCGCGGCGCGGCTGGCCGAGGCGCGGGCAAGGGGGCTTAGTTTCCACGAGGCGGTAGCCGCAGGGGTTTTCACGGAGTTGGGACAGGGTGTGGTCGATTTTCCGGGCTTGCTGGCCGATCTGGCAGCGCACAACTATGAGGGGTGGGCGTGCGTCGAGCAGGACATCGTGCCCGGCGGCGGCATCATCCCGTTGGATAGTGCGGTGAGGAGCCGCGAGTACCTGCGCTTGCTGGGACTTTAGAAAGTGGAGGGTCTATGGCGGAGATGATGCGGGCCGCCGTGTTTAAGGGGAACGGGCGGTTGGAGATCGAAGAGCGTCCGGTGCCGACCATTACAGCGCCGGACGACGTACTCCTGGCAGTGGAAGGTTGCGGGGTTTGCGGGAGTGATCTCCACATTCTCGAAATCCCGCCGACCCACCCCGCCAATGAGAACATAATCCTCGGCCACGAGTACATCGGCCGGGTAGTGGCCGTCGGGCCGGGTGTCAAACGACTGCAGCCGGGAGACCGCGTCACGGTCGCGCCCAACCTGGCCTGTGGAGTCTGCCGCTACTGCCGCCGAGGCATGCCGAACCAGTGTGAAGATTTCACGACGCTCGGCATCTTCCGCGACGGTGGCCTGGCGGCTTACAACGTCGCGCCCGAGCGAGCACTCTACCCGGTCAGTGACAGGGTGCCCTTCGAGGAGATCATCTTCACAGAGGTGCTGAGCTGCGTGGTGGCCGGCACCGAGCAGGTCCGGGTCCAGCCGGGGGAGAGTGTGGCAATTCTGGGGGCCGGCCCGGTCGGGCTGCTCTTCCACCTGGTCTTTCAAGCTGCCGGTGCCAGCCCGATCCTGATCAGCGACGTCGCTCCGGCTCGACTGACGATGGCGGAGCGGTTGGGTGCCCGGTCGATCAACGCTGCGAAGGAGGATGTGCCGGCAGCGGTGCGGGCGGCGACCGGGGGGTGGGGCGCCGACGTTGTCGTAGATGCCGTCGGCTTGCTGCTGCCCCAGGCAGTGGCAGTGGCGCGCAAAGGCGGAACCGTCTTGCTGTTTGGGATGAACTCGGCGGCGCGGCCGAGCGTGTCCCAGTACGATATCACGCGGAACGAACTGCGCATTCTCGCGACCTACGTTGGCGTCAACAGCTTTCCTCCGGCAATTCGGATGCTGGAGAGTGGTGTCATCAAGCCCTCAGCCCTTATCACGCATCAGGTTCCGCTGGCCGAACTCCCGGCGGCCTTTGACGCCGCCCGGCGCGGAGAGGCGGTCAAGGTCGTGGTCGAGACGCGCCTGGTTGCATAAGTTGCTGAAGAGGCCGCCTGATGCGTAACGGAATCGCTCACGCATCGCGACTCCTGTTTAGAAAGCCGGGCGTGGATCAGGAACGGAGGCTCTATGCCCTCTCGAGTCAAGGTCGGTGTGATCGGCGTCGGATCCGTTGCCCAGATCATGCACCTGCCCTACCTGTACGAGCTTGACGATCGCTTCGAGGTCACGGCCATCGCCGATATCGCGCCGGGGGCCCTCGCAGTGGTCGGCGATTTCTACCACATCGACCAGCGCTTCACCGACTATCGGGACTTGCTGGCGACCGATGTCGACGCTGTGCTGATTCTTACCGGCGGGTCACACACGCCGGTGGTGCTCGATGCCCTGGCGGCCGGGAAGCACATCCTCGTCGAGAAGCCCCTGGCCTTCACGGTGCGCGAGGCCGATGAGATCGTCGCCGCCGTCGAGGGCAGCGATCGGACCGTCATGGTCGGCTACATGAAACGCTATGACCCGGGCTACTGCTACGCCCAGCGCCAGGTGGCCGAGATTCCCGATCTGCGCTCCATCCAGATCCACACGTTTCACCCGGCCAACGAGGCCTACTGGTGGCACCATCGCATCATGCGAGCCCCAGGCGTGCCCGCGCTGGATCAAGGTCGGGGCCCGGGCGACGCCGCGCAACAGATGCGTCAGATCGGAGCGGGCACCAGGAGCGGCCCCGAGGCTGCGCTCTACGATGAGGCCCTGGGGGCGGACGCGCCCATGATCCAGCGCATCGCCTACGCTATCATGCTCTCGAGCCTGGTCCATGATGTGAACGCGTTGCGTGGCCTGGTGGGAGAGCCAGCGGGGGTGGCCCACACCGAGCTCTGGAACGGTGGCCTCGCCATCACGACCGTCCTGCGCTTTCCCGGTGAGTTGCGGGCTGCCTATACCTGGGTCTACCTCGACGAGTTGCGGGACTACCAGGAGCACATCGCCGTCCTGGCGCCGTCGGCACGGGTGCGGATCGAGTTTCCCTCCCCGTTCTTACGCTCGATGCCGACACCGGTTGTTGTCCAGCGCGAGGAGGATGGCGCCGCGACCGAGAAGCGCGTCATCGTCAACTACGAAGAGGCCTTCAAAGAGGAGCTACGTCACTTCTACGAGTGTATCATCACCGGTCGCCAGCCGGTCACAACGATCCGCGACGCGCGCGAGGACATCTACTGGTTGCACCAGATGGCACTCGCGTGGCGGGGGTAACCAGGCTCAACGCTCGCTTCTCACACGATTTTGCTTCGGTCCCCAGACCAAGCAGTCCCTACAGTGGCCCTCATAAGTCTGGCACAGGCATCAAGCATGCTCATATTTCCAGACTTCGATTCTCTTTGGCCGTACCACGATCGATCCGGTAGTGCTGGCCCAGTTGCCCATGAGAACGCTGGCAAGTGGCGGGCGATCCCTCCTTGACCGCGGAGAAAACTCCTTGTATGCTTGCGCTAACCTGTCCGAACAAGTTCGTACAAATAGGTGACGCGAGCGTGGCGACGATCAGTCTCAATAAAGAGAGCCCAATCCCATTACACGTGCAATTACTCAACCAGTTGCGCCAGCTGATCTTGGGGGGCGAGTGGCAGCCGCACGAGCGCCTGCCGAGCGAACCGGAACTCGTCGAACAGCTCGGGGTGAGCCGGACGACGATTCGCAAGGCCTTCGACACAGCCGAGCGCGAGGGGCTGATTTACCGGGTCGCTGGCAAGGGAACGTTCGTCGAGGCGCAACCCGCCGCAGTGTCACGGCGCCTGGTCGGGTTTGTCATCCCACGGTTCCGCTCCACCTTCGACAGCCACTTGCTGCTGGGCGTCGAACAGGTGTTGAAGGCCCACGAATATCAGGTCTTGTTCTGCAATTCTGAGCGCCGGCTGGACGAGGAGAATCGCCTCCTGGCCGGCCTGATTCGTGACCGGGTCGATGGGTTTGTGATCTGGCCGGTGCAGAGCGACGACCTCAACCGCGAACTGTTCCATCTCTCCGTCCGCGGTTTTCCCCTGGTTCTTATGGATCGGGCCTTTCCGTACCTCGAAGCAGACTGTGCCCTCGCCGACAACTTCGGCGGCGCGTATGCCGCGACGCAGCACCTGCTTGAGCTCGGCCATGAACGGATCGCATTCCTGGCCAGGCCCTACTTGCATCTCCTCCCTGTGGCCGAGCGTCTCGCTGGCTATCGCCAGGCTTTGCGCGATGCCGGACTTGAACTGCTGCCACCGTTGCTGGTCGGCGAGCCATTTGAACCCGGCACAGGCTATACGCTCCGCGCCTACGCCGACGCCTCAGGGCCTGAGATCCAGGCCCTGCGGGAGCAACTCGCCCGGCCCAACAGACCCACCGCGATTTTTGCCATGAACGATCTCATGGCGCTCCTTGCACTCAAAGCAGCCGCGTTGACCGGCCTGGTTGTGCCCAATGATATATCCATCGTCGGTTTTGACGACCTCGATGTCGTCAACCAGTTGGCTGTCCCACTGACAACGGTCGCTCAGAATCCGCTCGATCTTGGCGCCGAGGCTGCCCGCCTGCTGCTGGATCGCCTCGGTGGTTACCGTGGCGCGCCCCGGCAGCGCCGCTTGCGCACCTCGTTGTGCGTTCGTGGAACGAGCGCGCCGCCGAACGGGCGGTAATATCGGAACACTGGCAGAATCCAGTTGAATGTGCTGCCCCAACGGAGCCCACTCGTATGACCGAAACGATCCCCATTCGAGTCGGCGTGATCGGATGCGGCGGCATGGCGCGCCAGCACGTGAGACGGATGCTACGAGAGACGACCACGACTCGGCTCGTGGCTCTGTGTGACCTTTCGCCGTCGGCCTGCGCGGCCACCGCCGCGATCTTCAGGGAGGCCGGTCTCGAACCGCCACCCTGTTTCTCCGACCTGGATCAGTTCCTGGTCGAGTTCGCGCCGCGTCTCGACGCCGTCCTCATCGCTACCCCTCATGCTTACCACCACGATCAGGCAGTGGCCTGCCTGGAGGCGGGGCTGGACGTCCTGCTGGAAAAGCCGATGGTGGTGAGCACCGCCGAGGCATGGAGCCTCATCGAGGTCCAACGCCGCACGCGGCGTCTGCTGGTGGTGGCGTTCAACGGTGGTCTCTCGCCCTACATCCGCACCGCCGTCAAGTGGCTGCGCGCCGGCGAACTTGGCTCCGTGATAAGCATCAGTGCCACCGTCTGGGAGGGTTGGGGCAACGCCTATGCCGGCCACTGGAAACAACGCCCGGAGGTCTCGGGCGGTGGGTTCATGTTCGACACCGGCGTTCACATGATGAATACCGTGGCGACGCTGGCCGATGAGGATTTTGTCGAAATTGCGGCCTGGCTCGATACGCGTGGGCATCCTCACGGTGCCGATCTTCTCGGGACGGTGATGGGGCGGCTCGCTTCGGGTGCGATGGTCACTCTGCATGCCAGCGGTGACACGATCCGCTCGTGTGACTCGGAGGTGCTGATGTTTTGCACCAACGCCATCCTGCGTACGGGCGTCTGGGGGGAGCGCCTGGAGATTCAGCGCGCCGGCGAGAATCGGTTTGAGCGGGTGGAGGTCCCTGCCGCGCGGACCGTCTGGCAACAGTTTCTGGCGATCCGGAATGGTGAGATGGCCAACCCCTGCCCGCCGGAAGTTGGTCTCCGCGTGGTTCGCCTCTGGGAGGCCATCAAGACGTCCGCTGCCAACAATGGGGTGCCGGTGAAGTGCGAGCCGCTGCTGCTCGCGCGCGAGTAGCGCGGTGCGGGGTTCCCTGCCGGCGTGATAGCCTCCGGCTCACGGTACCAAATCGGCGAATTTATGTCTCAGAAACGTGGGAGAAGAAGAATGAGAAGCTCGCCTCGCGTTACGGTCTGGAACGAGTACGTCAACGAGCGGACGAAGCCCGAAGTCGCGAAGATCTATCCGAAGGGCATGCACGAGGCGATTGCTCAACACCTCCGGTCTGAAGGGCTCGCCGTTCGCACAGCGACCCTCGATCAGCCCGAGCATGGGTTGGCCGACGACGTCCTGGCCGAGACCGATGTCCTCATCTGGTTAGGCCACACCGCTCATGACAAGGTGAAGGATGAAATTGTTGACAAAGTCCACCGCCGGATTTTGAACGGCATGGGGTTGATCCCGCTGCATTCGAGCCATCACTCGAAGATCTTCAGGAAGTTGATGGGCACGTCGGGCGATCTCAAGTGGCGGGAGGCGGACGAACGGGAGCGGATCTGGGTCGTCGCGCCGGGGCATCCCATCGTCGCCGGCCTGCCGCCGTATTTCGAGATTCCGGCCGAAGAGATGTACGGCGAGTATTTTGACATCCCGGCGCCCGACAAGTTGGTCTTGATCAGTTGGTTCCAGGGAGGCGAGGTCTTCCGGAGCGGCTGCTGTTTTTACCGCGGCCGCGGCAAGGTCTTCTACTTCCGGCCCGGCCACGAGACCTATCCAACCTACTACCAGCCGGAGGTGCTGCGCGTGATCGCCAATGCAGTCCACTGGTCGGCGCCGGTTGCCGGGCCGGAGATTGGCCACGCCTGGCAAGCCCCTCTGGAACAGCTTCAACATGAAACCACTTCTTGACGTGCGCGGCCTGCGTGTCGCCTACCACACGCCGCGAGGTCCGGTGAAGGCCGTCGATGGGGTCAGCTTCACGGTTCACCCCGGCGAACGGTTCGGCTTGATCGGCGAGTCCGGATCGGGCAAGTCGACCATCGCGCTGTCGCTGATGCGGCTGATCAAACCGCCCGGCCAGATTGAAGCGGGCGAGGCGTGGTTGGGTGGGCGCGATCTGCTTGTGCTCTCCGACGAGGAGATGCAAGGCCTGCGCCTCGCGGAGATCGCCCTCGTCGCCCAGGGCGCGATGAACTCGCTCAACCCGGTCATGCGGATCAGGCACCAAATCGCCGATGGCCTCCAAAGCCACGGCGTGCGACTCTCCGATCGGGAGTGGGATGACCGCGTTGCCGAGTTGCTCGAATGGGTGGGCCTCCGGCCGGAGGTTGCAGGCATGTACCCGCACCAGCTCAGCGGGGGAATGAAACAACGGGTCTGCATGGCCATTGCCATCAGCCTGCGGCCCAAGGTGATCATTGCCGATGAGCCGACCAGCGCCCTCGACGTGGTCGTGCAACGGCAGGTGATGGAGACGTTGCGCCGGGTTCAGACGCACCTGGGCGCTGCGGTGATCCTCATTGGGCACGACATGGGACTGATGGCCCAGTTTGTCGATCGTGTCGGGGTGATGTACGCCGGCCGGCTGGTCGAGGTTTGTGCGGTTGACGAGATCTTCGCGCGGCCGCAACATCCCTACAGCCAGCTACTGATTGCGAGCCTCCCTTCGCTCGAGAAAAGGGGAAACTTCGAGGGCATTCCCGGGCTCCCGCCCTCATTGCTGGACCGTCCGTCCGGATGCGCGTTCCATCCCAGGTGCCCGTACGTGATGGATTGCTGCCGGGTAGCGGACCCTGTTCTGCAGGAGGCCCAGCCCAATCATTCGGCCGCGTGCCACCTGCTTGGCGTCGCGACCGCGCCGCGCCGCGATACGCGCCAGGGGGTCCCGCCATGACGGCTCTGCTTGACGCCCGCCACGTGAGCAAGATTTTCGGTGGAGGTCTCTTCGGCGGTCCCGCCACTCGCGCCCTGGAGGATTTTTCGCTGGCGATTGAGGGCGGGCAACCATCGATTACGGGAGTCGTCGGAGAGAGCGGGAGCGGGAAGACGACGATGGCTCGCCTCCTCCTTGGTCTGGAGACCCCGACCCAGGGTGAGGTGTTCTACCAGGGCAAAGCGCTCCGCCGGCTGTCGTCCCTTGAATGGCGCGCATTCCGGCGCGAGGTGCAGGCCATCTTCCAGGACCCCTTCGAAGTCTTCAACTCCTTCTACAAGGTGGACCACGTTCTGACGACCCCGATTGCCAAGTTCCGCCTGGCGACCTCGGCCGTGGAGCGCCGGGCCCTGATTGAGGAGGCGCTGCAAGCGGTCGGGCTGCGCGCCGACGAAACTCTGGGGCGCTATCCACACCAACTCAGCGGAGGGCAGCGCCAGCGGATCATGGTGGCACGCGCCCTCTTGTTGCGACCCAAGGTCATCGTCGCCGACGAGCCGGTCTCTATGATCGACGCCTCCCTCCGTGCCACTGTCCTGGCGAGTCTGCGCGAACTCAAGGAGCAGTTCGGTATCTCCCTCATCTACATCACTCACGACCTGACGACGGCCTACCAGATCAGCGACAACCTCATCGTGCTCTATCGCGGCTCGGTCGTCGAAGCCGGCGATGTCGAACTCGTCGTGAAGCAGCCGCAACATCCTTATACTCAGCTCCTGATCGGTTCGATTCCCCTTCCAGACCCGCGCCGGCGGTGGAGCGAGGAGGCCCCGCCATCCGATTTCGGACAACAGGCGCGGGCTGACACAGGGTGTCAGTTTGCCGACCGTTGCCCGCGGGCCTTTGCTTTGTGTGTCAAGCAGGCCCCCCCACTGTTTCAGACGAACCAGTACCGCGCTGTCGCGTGTCACCTCTATCAAGAGTACGACTCGATTCGACGTGAGGAGATGGACCGGGTGTTTGTGGAAAGGAGCGTTCCATCTCAAGTATAGACCGCGCCGCCGTCGATCCGGGCGGTACGGGCGTCCGGTCGCGGCTGGCACAAGGCGCGCTGTGCGAGAAAGGGGGGACGCCACAACCGAAGATCAGATAGGTCGCTGCCCTGCCTGCCGTCAAGCTGTACTCCTTCCTACCCGGGCCTCACGCTCGAAGCCCGAGTGGACGGACCAAGCCTTCGTTGGCCTTCCCACATTTGGACTGCCTCTCCCTTGTGCGACGAGGAGAAAGGATGGAGAAGAATGTACAGAAAGTTTTGGTTTCTGCTCATCTTGCTGGCAGGTCTTGGGATGGTGGTATCCTGCAATGCCCAACCACCCCAGCCGGCGGTTCAGACTGTTGTCGTCCGCGAGACGGTCGTGGTTCAAGGGACGCCCCAAGTCGTCGAGAAGCAGGTGACCACCGTCGTCGAGAAACAGGTGACTACCGTCGTCGAGAAGCAGGTCACGACCGCGCCTGAAGTCAAAGCGCCTCCTGGTGGCGCCGCGCGGAATGAGACTCTCAACATCGCCGTGAGCGGCCGCATCGCCGATCCGACGAACTTGAATATTTACGCCCCGGGCGTCAGCCGGTCCGGCACCGGACTCCACCAGGTGGGCTACGAGTACTTGTTCTACTACAACCTCCAGACTGGCGAGTACATCCCCTGGCTCGCTGAGAGCTACAAGTACAACGACGATTTCACCGCCCTGACGGTCAAGCTGCGGGACGGGGTGACCTGGAACGATGGCAAGCCATTCACCGCCGACGACATCGTTTTCACCTACGACCTCCTGCGGGAGAACCCCGGGATGGTCTGGGCCGAGGAGGCGAACAAGCGAGTGGCGTCGGTCGAGAAAATCGACGATCTCACCGTCCAGTTCAATCTGAAGGAGCCGAGTCCCCGCCTGCACCAAAACCGTGAGGCTTTCCCGGCGGTCGGCATCTGGGGCGGTATCACGATCCTGCCCAAGCATGTCTGGGAGGGTCAGGATCCCCTCAAGTTCAAGAACAGCCAGCCGGTCTCGACGAGTGCGTACACGTTAAAGAATGCGTCTGAGACGGCAATGACCTGGGAGCGCCGCGACGATTGGTGGGGCACGAAGGTTTTCGGCGTAACGCCGGCACCAAAGATTGTGAACTTCATCTACGCCGGTCCGGAGACCAACACCGCTCTGGCGCTCGCGGCGAACGAGTTGGACACCCCCAATATCAGCATCCTCTCGCTGGGTTCCTTCCTCGAGGTGGCAAAGAGAAACCCGAAGGTCACAGCCTGGTACCCGGACAAACCCTATGCCTGGTTGGACCCCTGCCCGCGGGCCCTGATGGTGCAGAATGCCAAAGCGCCGTGGGACAAGAAAGAGGCGCGTTGGGCGCTCTCGTACCTGATCGACCGCCAGGCCATCGTCGACCTGGCCTACGAAGGGACGACAGTGTCGACGTGGGGGATCTGGCCGTACTATGATGGGCTCAACCCCTACTTCGATGCCATCTCGGATCTCCGCGAGAAGTATCCCACTGAGAGTTACGATCCGGCCAAGGCGGAAGAGCTCCTAACATCCATCGGCTACAAGAAAGGGAGCGACGGCGCCTGGACAACTGCCGATGGGAAGCAACTCGCGGTCACCTACGTCGTGAACGCCGATTCCACCGAAGAGATGAAAGTCGCACAGGTTCTGGCCGACCAACTCGACGCCGAGGGGATCAAAGTCGAACTGCAACCGTTGAGCGGTGGTGTCCTGGAGGATACGACTCTGCGGGGCAACTACGATGTCAAGCTCCACTCACTGTGCCCGGGCTACATCTACGACAACCTGGAGCTTTTCCACAGCAAATTCTACACTCCGCTGGGTGAGAAGGCGCCCTGGTTCGAGCGCAACTCCTTCCGCTATCGCAATGAAGCCTTCGACAAAATCGTCGACCAGATGGGCCAGATCCCGCCTGAGAACGAGACGGAACTCACACCGCTCTTCCATCAGGCGATGGAGATCTGGTTCGACGATCTTCCGGTGATCCCGGTCGTGCAGGCACCGGCCCTGGTCCCGTTCAACGAAACCTACTGGGTCGGCTGGCCTAACGCCAAGAACGCCTGGAACATGCCGGTGAGTTGGTGGGCAACGTTCAACCTCGTCATCACTGGGTATCCATCACCGGAGACCGGAAAGTGGGTCGGCGGTATCAAGCCGGCCGGGATGGGTGGTCAGTAAGGCGATGGTCTGCGCCAGGTGCTGCGTACGCCAGCTGCGTATTACTGTACCTGGGGAGGACTGGTGGGGAGTGGCCTCGGCCGAGGCCACTCCCTCGCTGGCTGGGGTGTAATCGGTGAAGAGATGATGGGTTCATATGATCTTGGTGGCGACTTCGACAGCGGCGTTGCGGGTGGCGGGCGCCCGCCGGGCGCCCCTACAGGCGATTTCACCAACAAGATCTTCATATTTCTGTAAAAATGGTGCGTACGCGCCACTTTTACAGAAAGTGAGAGACGCTACCGGCGAAGAGGACGGGTTGAATGGCTGGCTACCTGAAATATCTCTCAGAACGGTTGGTGATTCTGGTTGTGACCGTTTTCCTTTCGGTGACGGTTGTCTTTTTCGTGCCTCGCCTTGTTCCGGGTGATCCGCTTGGTGCCATTTTTGTCAACATGGCGTCCGTTGCCGGGAGCTCTGGGGGGAGCGAGCTTGTTCAGGAGTATCGCGGAATGTTCGGCCTGGACAAGGGGCTGTGGGAACAGTATGTGAGCTATCTGCGCGAGTTGGCCCGCGGCAATCTTGGCTACTCGATCGCCAACTTCCCTTCGCACGTCTCCGACCTGCTGGCCTCCGCGCTCCCTTGGACCCTCGGCTTGCTGCTGGTCACAACGCTGATCAGTTGGATCCTTGGTTCGTTCGTCGGTGCGGTCGTCGGGTGGCGCGGCCGACAGTCTCCCTTGTTCCAGGCACTCGTCCCCGTGGCCCTGGTACTCTACACGACGCCCTATTACATCCTGGCGATCATCCTTGTCTTTCTCTTTGCCTTCCATTGGCGGATCTTCCCACTGTCTGGGGCCTACTCCACCGGTGTGCGGCCGGAATGGTCACTCCGCTTTGTCCTCGACCTGCTCCACCATGCGGCACTGCCGGCTTTGAGTATCATCCTGGTTTCACTGGGCTGGTGGTTTCTGAGTATGCGCAGCCTGATCACCTCGCTGAGGGGCGAGGACTACATCCTCTGGGCCGAGGCCAAGGGGTTGCCCCCGCGGCGGATTCTCTGGGCCTACGCGTTCCGAAATGCGCTGCTGCCTCAGGCCACCGGCCTGGCGATCTCATTAGGGCACATCGTCGGTGGGGCGCTGATCACCGAGGTCATCTTTGCCTACCCCGGCATCGGCTGGGTGCTCTACAACTCCATCAAGGGCCTCGACTACCCGGTGATCCAGGGAAGTGTGCTGCTCATCATCTTTGCCGTCGCTCTGGCGAATTTCATCATCGACGTTGCCTATCCTCTGATTGACCCTCGGATTCGATACGAGCAGGCGGGGAGGGGGTAGATCATGGCTGTGACCACACTTCCACGGCGCGAAGGGTACGGTTGGCCGCTGCTCCAAAACAAGAAGTTTCTTGTTGGAGTGCTCATCATCGTGGCGTTAGTCACGCTGGCAATCGGCGGGAGTCTCTCGGTTGAACGCCGGGACCGGCGTGCCGGACGCTTTGCGACGCGGCTTCCTCCCACTGCTGAGGCGCCGCTCGGCACCGATTCACTCGGACGAAGCATCGCGATTCAGATGACCGAGGCAGTGCCCAACTCGATGCAGGTCGGTCTGATCGCGGCGGCCATTGGTACCATTCTCGGCGCGTTCATAGGTTTTGCCAGCGGCTACTTTGGGAAGCTCGTCGATGCCCTACTCCGGATTCTGATTGATGTTTTTCTGTCGGTTCCTTCGCTCCTGTTTCTTATTCTGATCGCCTCTCTGGTGAAAGGCGTGGGCGTCCAGACGATGGCATTGATCATCGGGATCTTTGCCTGGGCCTGGCCCGCTCGCCAGGTTCGCGCTCAGGTCTTGAGTCTCAAGGAGCGGGCCTTCGTTCAGGTGGCGCGCCTTTCGGGCATGGGCGGTCTCGAGATCATCGTCCGCGAGCTGATGCCGCATATGTTGCCGTGGTTAGGGGCGAACTTTGTCAATGCCTTCATCGCGGCCATCCTCGCCGAGGCGGGGCTGTCGATCCTGGGCCTGGGACCGCAGCGGGAGATGACTCTGGGAACAATGATTTATTGGGCGCTCAGCTACGGCGCGATCCTGCAGAATCTCTGGTGGTGGTGGCTCACCCCTGTCCTCACGCTTATCCTGCTCTTCGTGGCCCTCTACCTGGTCCACCTGGGGTTCGACGAGGTGAGTAACCCCCGTCTGCGCGCGCAGGCGTAATGCGTGAAGTTATAGATCACGCATTACGCCTCACGAGCACCGGGCTCGATGGTGAATCGGATCAGGGTGCTTCTCCCGGTGAAGCAGTGACCGACCACAATGATAAGCTGGTAAAATCAGAGGTGGCGCCGACTCTTGCAGGGGTGGCAAAGAGAGCCGGAGCAACCAGAGAGCACCGTGCGATCATACGGAGACGATTGATGCCGGCTCAAACGATTACGTTGGAAGGAACATTTCGGCTCGAACAAGAAAAGACGTATGCCCACCTGCCGTTTGATGTGCCGGACGGAGCCACGCAGATAGAAGTCCGGTACGCGTACAGCAACCGGATTGGCTCGAGTCCGCTGCTCACCGGCGGCAACACGATAGACCTTGGCGTGTTTGACGCGCGTGGGATTGAGTTTCTCAACGCAGGATTCCGAGGATGGAGCGGGAGCGAGCGAGATTCTTTTGTCATCAGCGAGACAGCGGCAACGCCTGGCTATCTCGCCGGAGCCCTCATCCGCGGACGGTGGCATGTGCTGCTCGGGCTGTACAAGGTTGCCGCGGGCGGTTGCGACTATCGTGTCGAGATCACCATCACGGCCGAGACCGGGCATCAGTCGACCCATGACCTACCAGCGCCCGTGGCGAGTCTGCCCGCGTCGCGGGTGGAACCGCCGTTGGCAGCCTGGTTGGGCGGCGAGCTGCACTGTCACACCTGGCACAGCGATGGCGATGGCAGCCCGATCGATGTGGTGAATCTGGCCCGCGAGTGCGGCCTCGATTTTCTGGCGATCTCGGACCATAACACCATCAGCAGTCAACTTGAACTCGCCGGCCTGCGCGATCCCGGTCTCATTCTGATTCGCGGTGTCGAAGTCACCACATTCAAAGGACACTTCAACGTTTGGGGCATTGGCGATTGGGTCGACTTTCGTGTGCAGCGTCCGGACGATATGGCCGCGGCGATCCGCTTTGCAGTGGAACATGGTGCTGTCACCTCGTGCAGCCACCCGAAACCCTTCGGACCACCCTGGGATTATGAAGATGTGACCGGCTATGATTGCATCGAGGTGTGGAACGGTCCATGGCAGATGCTTAACCAAAAATCACTCGATTTCTGGTGCAACCAGTTGGCCACGGGGAAGCGCATCCCGGCCGTAGGGGGGAGCGACTATCATCGCAGGCACCAGTTGGAGGAAACGCCGCCACGCGCACCAGGAACACCGACGAGCTGGGTGCACGTTGTTGGCCCGCCAAACGCGGCTGCGGTCCTTCAAGCGATTCGCCAGGGGCATATCAGCCTGTCGGACCAACCCGATGGTCCCTTCCTTGAGCTGCGAGCGGGAGCTGAATTGGCCGCGATGGGCGGTGATGTGCTGCTCCGTCCGGAGGATGGTCAACTCGCGATTCGCGTGCACTGCCGGCGCTGCGCCGGCAATACGCTCCGGCTGTTGGATCAGCGGGGCGTTCGATTTGAGCGCATGCTTGCTGAGCCGGAGGAAGTCGTGACGGCCGAGATTCCAGTGTCTCAGAGCCTCTACATCCGTGCGGAACTTCGCGATGCTGCCGGTGATATGAAGGCCCTGACCAACCCCATCCACCTTGATTCCGCGCCGTAACATCCGCGACCTATCCCAGAATGCCGTCGTGCGACTGTCCCGCAAGCGACAACCACCGCTGTGATAGCCTGTTTCCCTCGTCGGCGGGCCCTCTTTCGTCAGAAAGCGAGGATAATTGACAAACCCATCACGGGGGAGTACTTTTTTCGCTGCACACGTGTGCGCTGTGCTCTGCGTTCATTCGGCGGCTTGATAAGCGCCGAAGCTGGCCGCCGCCTTTGAAACGCCCCGATTTCTTGCCACGTCCGAGCGGTCATTCTTCCTTCTCGTCATCGCGCCTCCTCAACGATCGGAACGCGACCGCAATTTTGAGTCTCGGCGCACACGTGTGCGAACACGAGGCCTTTCGACCTGTTGTCCACCCACAGGAGCGCCTCGAGCGCGGGTGCCGTCGTCAGACTTCCGAAGTCTCCGATCAGGCGCCCCCGGCGACTCCTTGACCGCTGTTCTCGCCTGTCTTGAGAACGACCCGCCTCTTCCGGCGGAATCGAGTCGGTCTGGTTTCTAATCGAGGCTATGTTGGTGGTTTCAAGAGGAGGTGATGCCTTTGCCGTTCTGTAGGGCGATGACGAACGACGCAACTTGAAGAAGGAGAACGCAGATGAAAAAGTTACTTCCGGTGGCGCTCGTAATAGTGGCCTTGCTCGCGGCTGGGTGTGGAGGTGCTGCGACTCAAGCTCCCACTGCGACACAGGCTGCCGCTCCAACCCAAGCGCCCGCCCCAACGCAAGCGGCTGCGCCGACAGAAGCAGCGACCGCCACAGAAGCTGCGGCGCCGACAGAAGCTCCGACTGCAGCCACCACGGCTCCCACTTCGCAGCCAGCTGCCGGTGCGACGACCTTGAACATTGTCTGTCGTTGCGTGGCCGGAGGGGTCAACGCCAATCAGGTCAAATTCATTACCGAATACGTCATTCCGAAATTCCAAGACCAGATGGCAAAGGAAGGGAAGTCAGTCACGGTCAACCTTGTCCAGTTCGGTGGCAGCGACGAGCAACTCAAGCAGCAATACGCGCTTGACCTCAAAGTTGGTCAGGGTTCGGACGTGATGGCATTCGATGGATTCTGGGTGCCAGAGTTTGTTGCAGGTGGTTTGCTCAAGCCACTGGACGAGGTCGCAGGTCCGGATGTGCCCAAGTGGGAGGGCTGGTCGCACATTCCGGAAAACGTCCAGGCGTTATTGAGCTACCAGGGCAAGGTGTATGGTATCCCCATTGGCACCGACGCCCGCGCGATCTGGTACCGGAAAGACATCTTCAAGCAGGCAGGCCTGCCCGACAATTGGCAGCCCACCAGTTGGGATGATCTTCTCAGTGCGGCGCGTACCATCAAGCAAGCCATGCCGGATGTGACCCCGATTCAACTGGATGCAGGCACGGCGATGGGCGAGGCGACGACGCTCCAGGGCTGGTACATGGTCGTTACCGGCGCAGGAGCGAACGTGTACGACTTCGATAACAACAAGTACATCGTCAAAGGCCAGCCGATCCTGGATGGGCTCAACTTTTACAAGATGATCTACATCGACGACAAGTTGGGCGATGCGCGTTTGCAGCTGTTGAAAGATGGCCGCCAGCAATCGTTCCTCGAATTCCGCGACGGCAAGATCGCGATGCTGGTCGAAGGCGACTTCTTCTGGCGTTCGGTGCTCGCCACGGGGGACACCAAGCTGGAAAATCGTGACGAACTCGTCACGTTTGCCAAGATGCCGGCGGAGAAGCCAGGAATGGGGATTCGCGGTCAGGATTTTGTCACCGCGTCTGGAGGCGGCGGCTATGTCCTCAACCCGAATACCAGGCACCCGACGGAAGCGTGGGAGCTCCTGGCATTCATGAACAGCAAAGAGGCGTTGGATTGGCTCCAACAACTCGAGCCGCGGATTCGCTCGCGCGACGACGTACCGGTTCCAAACGATCCGGTGATGACGGCGCTGGCGAAGGAGTTGCTCCCGATCACCACCATTCGTCCGGCCGATCCGGACTATCCGAAAGTCTCACAAGCGATCCAGCTGATGACCGAACAGGTCGTCTCGGGTGAGAAATCGCCTCAGGAGGCTGCGGACGTCTATGCCAAGTCGGTAACCGACATCGTCGGTGCAGACAGGGTCGAGGAAGCGCAATAGGAAACGGAAGACGCGGGGGCGCACGGCCGTGCGCCCCCAGCGATTCCCTCTTCTTGACTCAAGCGCTGTAAGGACCGGAATTCGATGGAAGAACAACGTGCTATCCTCTCCACGCGAAGCGGTTTTCTTTTCCTGTTACCTGCGACGATCTTCATCGCGATCTTTCTGATTTTTCCGTTTCTCTGGATCTTTTATCTCAGCTTTACGAATCAGACGTTGACCGGCGCGACTTCCGCCCGTCCGAGCTTTGTCGGGCTGAGCAACTACCTCAGCCTCTTTGATTTTCAGCACTGGCTCACGAGGGGGCAATTCGGAAGCTCGTTGATCATCACCGCCGAGTTTGTGGTTGGGTCCGGGTTGGTCGGCCAGGTCGTATTGGGGTTGAGTCTTGCGATTGCATTCTACCGGCGTAAAGGTACGTTGCGCGAAATTGTGTACACTCTCGTCATCATGGCGTGGATCATTCCCGAGGTTGTCGTCGCGTTTGCGTGGGTCGCGTTTCTCGACCGCGACAATGGGACGCTCAACTTGATCCTCAGCCAGATCGGCCTGGGCCATCCCGATTGGCAATTGCAGTACGCACTACCGTCGATCATTATTTTTAACACCTGGCGCGGCACAGCCTTTTCGATGCTGCTCTTTTCATCCGCGCTCGCCACGATCCCGCCATCATATCTTGAGACCGCCGAAGTTGCCGGGGCATCCACCTGGCAGAAACTGCGTGACATTCTGCTGCCACTCTTGCGCGGTCATATCTTGACGGATCTGATCCTGATCACGCTCTGGACCTTCAATACATTCACCCCCTTCCTCATTACGAATGGTGGGCCCGCTTTCAAGACTGAGGTCATCTCGATCTTCACGTACCGGATTGCGTTCCAGTTCTTTGACTTTGGACTCGGTGCGGCGATAGCAGTCGTCGTCATGCTCATCAATTTAGCACTGGCGCTGATCTATCTTGGGATGCTGCGCCGACAGGCGGTGTACGCATGAAGCTCATCCTGAAGATTCTCTCTCGTCTGCTGTATTACGCGTTTGTGGGGCTCATCATCGCGTTCTTCGCACTTCCCTTGTTTTGGCTTGCGCTCACGCCCTTTAACCCGGCGGCAACGCTTTCGGTAAAGCTTCCTCAGCAGCCTACGCTCGATAACTTCCGTGCGGTCTTTAACAATACATTTGCAATGCGCGCCCTTTTCCAGAACAATTTGATTTTGGCGACCGGCACAATGCTGGGCGTCACATTCCTGGCCGCAATGGCGGCATACGCGCTCTCCCGCACGAGACTACCCGGACGGGACATTTTGACGTACGTGTTGATCCTCTTCTCATCTGTAGTCACCGGCACCGCCGCGATGGTTCCGATCTTTTTGATCATCTACAACTTGGGGTTGATCGATACGTACCTCGGCGTTATTCTAGTCTTTATCGGTGGACTGCTCCCCGCCGGGATATTCATCATGCGCGACTTTGTGGATAGCATCCCGCGCTCGTATGAGGAATCGGCGCTCGTAGCGGGCGCAACACCGCGGCGAATTTTTTGGGATGTAGCGCTCCCGCTCATTCGACCCGGGATGATGGTCGTCGCGATTTGGGCCTTCGTCCAAGCCTGGGGCGCATTCCTCATCCCCTTTATCTTGCTGCGCAGCCCCGACCGGATGCCGGCATCGATTGCCGTGTATTCGTTCTATACTGAAGCGGGTACGCCGAACGTGACGCTTGTCGCCGCGTATTCGGTGCTCTACACTCTACCCGTGCTTGTGCTCTATCTGCTCGTGAACTGGCGGTACGGTTTTCGGTTCTTTGGAGGGATCAAGCGATAGTATGGCCCAAATTGTCCTCGACAACGTCACGAAACTCTTTGGCCATGTTGCCGCTGTCAACGAGGTCAACCTGAAGATTCACGACGGCGAGTTCTTTGCCCTGCTTGGTCCCTCCGGTTGCGGCAAAACGACCACATTGCGAATGATTGCAGGGTTGGAGACCCCGACCACCGGCTCTATTTTCATCAATCAACGGGATGTCACCGAGCTCCCGCCCCGCGTCCGCGATGTGGCCATGGTTTTCCAGGATTATGCCCTCTACCCGCATATGACGCTGCTCGACAACATCGGGTACCCATTGAAAGTGCGCGGCGTGGGCCACGGTGAGCTGCGCGCTCGCGTGACCGAGGCCGCCAGGAGTCTGAATATCGACCATCTGCTCGACCGGCGGCCGAGTCAACTGTCGGGTGGTCAGCAGCAACGGGCGGCTGTCGCGCGGGCGATCGTCCATCATGCGCAGGTTTTTCTCTTTGACGAGCCGCTCAGTAATCTTGACGCCAAGCTCCGTGTCGAAGCGCGCGGTTTTCTCAAGTACCTGCAGCATGAACTGGGCGTCACCACGATCTACGTCACGCATGACCAGGCGGAAGCGATGGCGTTGGCCGACCGAATTGCCATTATGGACCAGGGCAGAGTCATCCAGGTTGGCGCACCGCTCGAGGTGTACCGTCGGCCGCAAACGGTGTTCGTCGCCGGGTTCCTCGGCAGCCCGCCGATGAATCTCCTCACAGGCCGGATCGATCTTGCGAAAAAACAGATTCTGATTAATTGTGTAGGGCTCAGTTTCGAGGGATTCCCATGTTGGAACGATCTCGTACAACAGGCCGGCGACGGTGAGGGGTTGATCTTGGGTGTTCGCCCCGAGCATATCACCCTGTATCCAGAACAAACCGATTTTGCTTTCCCCGGCGACGTCTATGTGACGCAACCGCTCGGCGCGGAGTCGTTGGTCAATCTTCAAGTTGGGGACGAGGCTGTTTCTGTACGCCTCTTCACCGATGAGCCACCCAGGCTCTCGGGACGCATTTGGATCAGGCCTGACCCAGAGCGCATCTTTTTCTATCGCAGCAGCGGTGAGTTGATCGCAACGGCGAGTTCCTGAAACGTGTGATGGCTTTCTGGACGGGACCGTGATGGGTCGTCCGTGGTAGAATCGTGCAAGCACCGCGCTGCCTTCAACCCGGAACCAGCTTCAACTCTGATGAACTGATGAACACAGGCTCTTCTGCTATTTCACCGGTAACCGTTTTTGTCGTTTCCCACACCCACTGGGATCGCGAATGGTATGAGACCTTCCAACAGTTCCGCCTGAAATTGGTGGATCTGGTCGACCAGGTTCTCAACCTGTTGGAGAATGAGCCCGGTTACGAGTTCTTCATGCTCGACGGGCAAGCGATCGTGCTGGAGGATTACCTCGCGATTCGGCCCGAGCGTGAGGCCGATCTTCGTCGCCTCGTCCAGGCAGGGCGGCTGCTCGTCGGTCCGTGGTACGTACTGCCCGACGAGTTCCTCGTGAGCCCGGAGGCTATCATCCGCAACCTTCAGCGCGGCCTGCGTGTGAGCCGGCGCTTCGGCGAGCCCATGATGATTGGCTACATCCCCGATCCCTTTGGCCACATCGGCCAGATGCCCCAGATTCTGCACGGGTTTGGCATCAGCGCCGCGATGCTCACCCGAGGTCTGGGCGACGAGCCGGTAGAACTGCGCTGGCAGGCACCGGACGGCTCTATCGTGCTGCTCGTCTACCTGCGCGCAGGGGGCTACGGCAATTTTGCCTGGTTCCCCAAGCGGCCCGATCTGTTCGTGGCGGACCTCGCCGACCGGGTCCGGGAGTATCTGACCGGGGCGGCGACCCCGGAGGCGTTGCTGCTCAACGGGGTGGATCACCTCTTCCCTCAGCCCGAGCTGCCGCAACTCCTCGCTGCCGCGCGTGAGGCTCTGCCGGCGTGGACGATTCGCCACGCCGCGTTGCCGGACTATATCGCGGCCGTGCGCGCCAGCCTGGCGGCCGACGATCGGGCACTGCCACTCGTAGTAGGGGAGCTGCGCTCGCCGCAGCGGTTTCACCTCCTGCCGGCCGTGCTGTCAACGCGCATGTGGATCAAGCGGGCCAACGACGCGGCCGAGACGCTGCTCGAACGTTACGCCGAGCCGCTCAGTGCCTGGGGCCATCTGTTGGGCGGGCCGGATCGCAGCGCCCAGCTCGACGAGGCCTGGCACCTGTTGCTGGAGAATCACCCCCACGACTCGATCTGCGGCTGCTCGATCGACCAGGTGCACGAAGAGATGCGGCCGCGCTTCGCCGAGGTGATGCAGATCGGCGAGGCCCTGATGGGTGAGGGGCTCAACCGGTTGGCTGCCGCGGTGAATCTGCCTCCGGAGGAGCGAGGGAGCGAAGGAGTGGGAGAGCAGCCGGTTCCATCCGGCCACTTCGCTGCTCAGGTAGAGCCATGGCCGCGAGAGGAGCGGGCCGTCGTGGTCTTCAACCCGACACCCGCCGGCCATACCGGCCGAGTCGAGGTTGAGGTGCGGCTGCCCGGGCCTCCTCAAGCGGTCGAGGTAGTGGCCGAGGAGGGCAGCCGAATGCCCGCTGAGTGGCTCGTGCGGCCGGAAACCTTCCAGGGTGAGCGCGCCGTCGATGGAGATGAGTTCCGCCGTCTGTTGGCCAGCGCGCGGGTGGGCCACTTCAATTTCCGCCGCATCCGCAACCTGCGTCTGCGCATCGACGGAGAGGCGGCAGAGCTCGATATCCTCCTCCGCGACGATGAGCGCGCCCCCGATCTGACAAGCATACGCGCGACCCTCGACCGCATCGAAGCCGAGGCACCGCTGGACGCTGTCACCGAAGCGCGGGTGCGAACGCACTCCATGGCGACCGGGCGGTTGGCCTTCGTCGCGCGGGCTGTGCCTGGTCACGGCTACCAGACCTTCCGCTTGCTGCCGGCGAGGGAACGGAGGCGCGGCGGAGCAGAGGGGCGGGTAAGCGATTCTCCGTCCAACGTGATCGAGAACGAGGTGTTCCGAGTTGGCGCCGATCGGGCAACTGGAACCCTCGTGCTTGAGGACAAGCGGACCGGGCGCGTGCTCCGAGGGCTGAATCAACTGGTGGATGGTGGCGACGCCGGGGATCAGTACAGCTACAGTCCGCCCGCCGGCGATCGGCAGATTCTGGCACCGGCCCAGGTGGCGACCGTTCAGGTCGAGCGCTCAACGGTGGAGCAGGCACTCACGATGCGCTATTCCCTGGCCGTGCCGGCGGGCCTCGCTCCTGACCGCCAGGCCCGCAGCGAGGCGATCACGCCGCTCGCCGTGATCGTGACGGCCCG
>DOUV01000956.1 GCA_003520455.1 Chloroflexota bacterium
GAAGCGATTTCGCCACCAGGATCACCGAAGTGTGGGACAAAATGGCACTTTGTCTCGGATCCGGCCGGGCTGAGCTGCACCTGGTTCCCACCCTGGGTGGTTGCCGGCGCCGCACGGAGCGTCCTCACGGGCCTATTCCTTGACAGGGCCCGCGAGCTCGACCTACACTCGGAGTATCGAATTGCTGACTGCCGCCCACCAGAGATGGGGTGGGTATCATGATTGTGTTGCGAGTGGATGGAGGCAGGAGAAGGTCAGTGAATTTTCAGAGTGTCAAGCGTAAGGTGCGCACCGGTTTCGTATCGACCCGCCTGGCGGGCACGGATGGCGTCTCGCTCGAGGTCGCCAAGTGGGTCAGGGTTCTGACCGGCTCGGGCCACGAGTGCTTTTACTTCGCCGCTGAATCGGAGTGGCCGGCCGATCACAGCCTGCTGGTGCCTGAGGCGCACTTCAAGCATCCGGACATCCAGGCGCTCAACGCCGACCTGTTCGACGATTACACCCGGTCGTCCCAGACGTCGCGGCAAGTTCAGACGCTCAAGGACCATCTGAAGGGCCATCTGGAGCGCTTCGTGCGCACCTTCGGTCTGGACCTGCTGATCGCCGAGAATGCTCTGTCGCTGCCGATGAATGTCCCTCTGGGGCTTGCGTTGACCGAGCTGATCGCCGAGACCAACATCCCGACCATCGGCCACCACCACGACTTCACCTGGGAGCGCGAGCGCTACGCGGTCAACGCTGCCGCCGACTACCTGCGGGCGGCCTTTCCCCCCGTCTTACCCAGCCTGCATCACGTGGTCATCAACTCCTTCGCCAGCCGTGAGTTGGCACTGCGCACCGGAGTGAGTTCGAGGCTGATCCCCAATGTGATGGACTTCGAGTCGCCGCCGCCACCGCCCGACGCCGAGGCCGCCGACCTCCGCTCGGCCTTGGGGCTCGCGCCGGGTGAATACTTTCTGCTCCAGCCGACGCGGGTTGTCCCGCGTAAACGCATCGAGAGGGCCATCGAACTGGTGCGCCGGTTGGAGTTGCCGTCCGCCCTGGTGATCTCCCACGCCTCTAGCGATGAGGGTGACGAGTATGCTGTCTACCTGCGGGAGTATGCCGACCTTTTGGGGGTGCGGCTGGTGTTTGCCTCGGGCCTCATTGGCGATCAGCGCAGCCGGGCGCCGGAAGGTCGCCAGCAATTCTCGCTGGCCGATGGCTACCAACAGGCCGACGTGGTCACGTACCCCTCGGCGATCGAGGGCTTCGGGAACGCCTTTTTGGAGACGATCTACTACCGCCGGCCAATTGTGATGAGTGCCTACGAGATTTTCAAGACCGACATCGAGCCCAAGGGCTTCCAAGTCATCAGCTTTGACACGTTCGTCGACGACACCACGGTCGCGCGGACGCGGACTCTCTTGCTCGACCCGGCTTCGGCCGGTGAGATGGTGAGACTCAATTACGAACTGGGGCGGCACTACTACTCCTTGCAGGCCCTGGACAACCGCCTGGCCGTGCTGCTGCACGAAAGCGTGGGACCTTGATCCAGGCGGGGGCGCCGGTGCTGACCTCTCGGCGGGCGTCTGACATTTGGCTGAAAAGTTCGGTCGATTGTTGCGTGTCGTCCTCATGGAAGATCGTTACTATACTTATACGTACGCACGTGCTGGTAGCCAGCCGCACGTGCGTTGTAATGCAGACGCCGGGCGAAGCGACGGCTCGTGGCCTCCGGGGATGAACCTGGAGCGCTCGCGTGAGTCTGGAACTTGACAGCAACGGGCCGACGCAGGATAGTTGTGACCGCGCAATGTGGCGCATAGAAGGAGCGAGTTCGTATGCGATACACACCCCACACCGAAGCCGACCGTCGAGCGATGCTTGACGCCATCGGCGTCGAGCGGGTCGAAGACCTCTTTGCCGACGTGCCAGCCAATCTTCGTTTTCCCTCGCTCGACCTCCCCAAGGGCCTGAGCGAGCCGGAGGTGTGGCAATACTTCAGCCGGATGGCTGCTAAGAATGCAGCGCTCAACGAGCATGCTTGTTTCCTTGGCGCCGGCGCCTACTATCATTACGTGCCGGCTGCTTTGCCCCATCTGCTCTTCCGCAGCGAGTTTTACACAGCCTACACGCCGTACCAGCCCGAGATTTCCCAGGGGACGCTCCAGACCATCTTCGAGTTCCAGACCCTGGTCTGCCAGCTCACCGGCATGGAAGTGGCCAATGCCTCGATGTACGATGGGTCCACGGCCTTCGCGGAATCGGCCCTGACGGCGGCGCGCCTCGGCCGGGGCAGGCGCCCCCGGCTGTTGGTCAGCGCTGCCATCCATCCCGAGTATCGAGCCGTGCTCGAGACCTACACCCATGGGCAGGACCTCGAGATTGTCACCATCGACTACGACCCGGCCACCGGGTTGACCGACCAGGCCTCCATCCAGGCGCAACTCGATCAACGGACGGCGGCCGTCATGGTGCAATACCCCAACTTCTTTGGCCAGATTGAGCCGCTGGGAGAGTTGGCTGACGCGGTTCACCGCGCCGGTGGACTGCTCGCCGTCAGCGCCGACCCCGTCGCGCTGGCACTGCTCAAGACCCCCGGCGACCTTGGCGCCGACATCGTGACCGGCGAGGGCCAGCCCCTCGGCCTGTTGCCCATGTTTGGTGGGCCGTACCTGGGCCTCTTCGCGACTCTCGAGCGACACGTGCGCCAGATGCCTGGCCGCCTTGCCGGCGAGACCGTGGATAGCGAGGGACGTCGCGCCTACGTGTTGACCCTCCAGGCGCGGGAGCAGCACATCCGCCGCGAGAAAGCCACCTCCAACATCTGCACCAACGAAGCCCTGGCTGCCACCGCCGCCACTATCTATCTCAGCCTGCTGGGCAAGAGCGGGTTTACCCAGGCCGCGACGCTCTGCTACCAGCGAGCCCACTACCTGGCCGATCAACTTGCCCGCCTCGACGGCTATGACCTGGCCTTCAGCGCGCCCTTCATGCGTGAGTTCGTGATTCGCACGCCGCGCCCGGTGGCCGAACTCAACCGCACGCTGTGGGAGGAGCACGGGATCATCGGTGGCTACGATCTTGGCCGGGCCTACCCCGAGCTTCAGAATCACTGGCTCCTCACGACCACCGAGATGAACTCGCGCGAGCAGATTGACCGATTCGTTGGTGCGCTCCGGGAAAATGCCGAGGAAAAAGTGCTGGTTGCTGAATGTTGAATGCTGGTGCTCGCTGTTTTCATCAAGCTCAAAACTTACAAAAGGTCAAATTTGGAACGCGGCGCGCCGAGGGCGAGGGTATTCCCTGGCCTTCCCCATGTACGGATGGCGTATCTCACTTTCTGTAAAAGTGGTGCGTACGCACCACTTTTACAGAAATGTGAACACATCGTCCATGTACGCGATCCCAAGAACAGCAAACTTTCAAAAGGAGCGAACCGTGCCAGATCGCGATTTGTTGATGATCCCCGGTCCCATCGAATTCGAGCCAGATGTGCTTCAGGCAATGGCGGTCAAAACCTCCAGCCATGTGGCGCCCGCGTTCATCGAGGTGTTTGGGCGGACATTGGAGCGCCTGCGCCAGGTGTGGTTGGCGCCGGACAGCCATCCCTTTGTTGTGGCCGGGAGTGGCACTCTGGCGATGGAAATGGCCGTCGCCAACCTCATCGAGCCGGGGGATCGAGCCTTGATGGTGAATACCGGGTACTTCTCCGATCGTATGGTGAAGATGCTCGAGCGCCACGGGGCCGAGGTCACGCAGATTCGCGCGCCGGTCGGTGGGGTGCCCGGGCTCGACGAGGTTGAGCACGCTCTGGCAGGTGACAGTTTCAAGGTGATGGCCGTCACCCACGTGGATACCTCCACCGGTGTGTGCGCGCCGGCGGAGGCTCTGTCCCGGATGGCCCGCCAGCATGGCGTCCTGAGCATCTTCGACGGCGTCTGCTCGACGGCGGCCGAGGAGTTTCGCCAGGCCGAGTGGGGGGCCGACGTTTTCTTGACCGCCTCGCAGAAGGCCATCGGCGTTCCTCCCGGCCTGGCGCTGGTGGTGGCCAGTCCTCGCGCGCTCGAGGCCTGGCGCGCCCGGCGCACGCCGGTCGCCTCGGTCTACGTTGATTTCGGTGAGTGGTTGCCGATCATGGAGGCCTATGAGGCCCGCAAACCGGCTTACTTCGCTACGCCGCCGGTCAACCTGATCTACGCCCTCGACGCGAGTCTGGATCACATTCTGGCGGAGGGCATGGACGCCCGCTTCGCCCGTCATGCCCGCGTGGGGCGGGCCTTCCGCGCGGCCTGGCAGGCCCTCGACCTGAGCCTGGTCCCCCTCGAAGAGGGACTGGCCGCCAACAGCTTGAGCGCGGTCTACTATCCCGAGGGAATTGACGCGACCTTGCTGGGTCGCGTCAAGAATGAGGGGGTCGTCGTTGCGGGCGGCCTGCATCCCGCGATCAAGAGCCGCTATTTCCGCGTGGGCCACATGGGCGCGGTGACATCCAACGACATTCTGGCGACGGTGGGCGCGGTTGAGCGCGCGCTCATTACGGGGGGCTATCCGGCGACGCCGGGGACCGCGGTGGCGGCCGCGCAGGTCGCGCTTGCCGGTGAGTGATGGGGCTTTTGAAAG
>DOUV01000152.1:0-6965 GCA_003520455.1 Chloroflexota bacterium
ATTGGGTCACCAGGCTCGAGCCTGCCCGCGTCCTGGACGTGGGCTGCGGTCGCGGGTGGGCCGTGCGGGCGCTGCGCGAACGGGGCATTTCGGCCTGGGGGATCGATTCCTCGCCGAGCCTGGCAGCGCTCACGGTGATCCCTGGCGCTTTCATTCGTGCTACCGCCGACCGCCTGCCGTTCGCCAATGGGATGTTCGACGTCGTGCTGTGTACCGATGTCCTGGCGCACATCCCCGACCGCTTCGTCGCGCGCACCCTACGCGACCTGGTGCGTGTGTGCGGGGGCTATCTCGTCGCGACGATCGACTGTGTCGATCCGACGAAAGAGGGCCACCTCACCATTCGTCCCCGCAGGTGGTGGCTCGAACGACTGGTCGAGGCCGGCGCCGAGCCGGTCTCCGCTCTGGAGGATAACCTTGAGCGGGAGAGGGTCTGCCAGCGCCGTGATGGGTTGGAGCTGGTCGTCTGCCGCACTCGTCCCGGCGATGCCGGGGTGGTGCCTCTGAGATGGGAAGTCTCGGAAGCGAAGCAGCCGGGCGCCGCGGCCAGGTGGCCGGCCGCAGCGCTCTCCGGAAGAGCGGTTTAAGGGCGGACAGGGGCGAGCGACGGCAGGTCGCCACCCGGCCCGCGGCGTTGAAACGCAGGTTGGGCTTCCCCACCGCCACCACCTCGCACCCTATAGATCGGACCTGACCCTTTCGACCGAAATCGGAGCTGAGCGTCCTGGCATTTGTCTTGCTCTTTACCATGTGCCACCCGTTGCGTGAATCCTGAGATCACAGGTGCTCGTCAGTCGAAAGGAGATGCCAGTAATGCCTGATCGACCGCAGAAGCGGGATTGGGTCCGAGAGGTTCCCGATCACTATCGGCCCCGTGGCCCGTACAGGGACTACGGTTGGGAGAATCGCGAGTCCGCTCTGCCGGAATGGCGCGATCCTTCGGTCCATCGGATGCCGTACGAGCGTGGCCGGCCCTACAGTGGCGAGCGGCGGGGTATGCCCTACGGTAGCCACCAACGAGCCAGAGGGCCGTGCAGCGAGCCGCTGCCGGAGTACTACAGCGGCCGGTATGGTGATTTGGACTATGGTGAGCCGGGCAGGGGGTACACCCGGTCTCGATGGGATCAAGGACCCTACAGCGGGCGCGGTCCCCAAGGCTACCAGCGCTCCGACGAGCGCATCCAGGAGGACGTGTGCGACCGTCTCACACAGCATGGCCACCTCGACGCCAGCGGTATTGAGGTGCGTGTCCAGGATGGCGAGGTCACGCTGCAGGGCACGGTGCCGAGCCGCCAGGCCAGGTATATGGCCGAAGATACGGCCGATTCGGTCCCGGGTGTCAAGGATGTGCAGAACCGGTTGCAGGTCCAGGAGCAGTAGCAGCAGCAAAGAGAGCAGGCCCAGGCGTAGACCGGTGGCGCGGTCGTCTCCCATGTCCTCCTCTGAACCTCTTCCCTCCCGTCTCTCCCATCTTGGAAGCGCCGATGCAGCGGGCAGCCAGGCTGCCCGCTGTGCCCTATTTGGAGAGGGGGTGTGGGTACAAGTATCGATCTGGCGCATGGATATCAGATCGAGGGAGAATGGAAGCCGATGGCCGGCCGCGCATGGTTTCCTATGGTCAGAAGCGAAGCAACGGGGCATTCGAACGGGTCCCAGGTAACAGGACAAGAGGTCCCAACGTGCACACGAACCATAATGAGGTCACGCCGCTCGTTTCGGTGCTCATGCCCACGTTCAAGCAGGCGGCGTTCATCCGGCGGGCGCTGGAGAGCCTGCGCGCCCAGACGCTGACCGACTGGGAGCTTGTGATCATCGACGACGGCTCGCCGGATGAGACCCGCGACATCGTGGCGGCCTACCTGGTCGACACGCGCATTCGCTTCAGGCGCCTGCCCCGCAACCGGGGATTAGGCGCCGCGCTCAACGTCGCCACCGCTCAGGCGCGGGGGCGCTACCTGGCCTACCTGCCATCCGACGACCTGTACTATCCGGACCATTTGGCGCGCCTGGTCGATTGCCTCGAGGCGCGAGCCGAGATTGGCCTGGCCTACGGTGGCGTGCGCTGGGGCTACCAGCAGCGTGGCCCGACTCTGCAAGGCGAGGCGGCTGTCGGCCGGGAGGCTGAAGCGCTCGGGCTGGCGGTGAGTGATGGTGGTCTGGCTCCCGAATCCTCCCCAAGCCCCGACCTCCGCCCCTCATGCCCCAACCTGCTGGCCCTCGTGCAGGTCATGCACCGGCGAGAATGGGAGGGTGAGGTTCGCTGGGCGACCCGGGCGGAAGTCGTCTCGGATACCCTGGAGTCCGATTTCTGGCGGGCGTTGCTGGCGCGTGGCGTATGCTTCGCTTACAGTGGCGCGGTGACCTGCGAGTGGGTCGATCACCCGGACCAGCGCCACAAGATCATCGCCCGGCCGGCGGGTGGTCTGCCGCGCTACCGCCGTCACTATCAGATTGGGCGTGGCAAGTGGCTGAACTGGCAGCCCTCGCGGGGGATGCGGATCGATGAGTTCGCGCGTTACGGCCGGTTTGCCATCCGGCGGGATCTGCCGGCGTCCGGCGCGCTCAAGATTCTCGTCGCCGGCGAACTCGGCTTCAATCCCGAGCGAATCGTGGCCTTTGAGGAGCGCGGGCACAAGCTCTACGGCCTCTGGATCCAGCAGCCGGAGGCCTGGGACGCCGTCGGCCCCTTCCCATACGGCAACATTGAGGACATCCCCTACAACCCCCGCTGGCCGCAGCGCGTGCGTGCCCTCCGGCCGGATGTGATCTACGCGTTGCTCAACTGGCAGGCTCTGCCCCTCATCCGTGAGGTGCTCGATGCCGGGTTGGATATTCCGCTGGTGTTTCACTTGAAAGAAGGTCCGTTCGTCTGTCAGGAGCACGGCTTGTGGCCCACCTTGATGCACGTACTGACCCGGAGTGATGGGCAGATCTTCATCAACGCCGAGACCCTGGAGTGGTTCCAGTTGGCGACCGATGGTCTGCTCGACCTTGAGAGCACCTTCATTCTCGATGGCGACCCGCCGAAACAGGATTGGATGACTGATGAGTGGGCACCGAAGCTGTCGGCCCTGGGGAGTGAGATCCATACTGTCTGCACTGGTCGACCGCTGGGTCTCGACCCATTCGAGGCCATCGCTCGCGCCGGGATCCACGTCCACTTCTATGGCGAGCACTTTCACCAGCAGTTCCCGACCTGGACCCGCCGCGGGTTGGCGACCGGCTACATGCACCTCCACACCACCGTCGAGCCGGCCGACTGGGTCCGCGAGCTCTCCCAGTATGACGCCGCCTGGTTCCACCTGTTCGATAGCTACAATGGCGGTGACCTGCGCCGGGCCCACTGGGATGACCTGAACCTGCCCGCCCGCCTCGGGACGTACGCCGCCGCCGGTCTGCCCTGGATCGTGAAGGACAATCGGCACTCGCGCGTGGCGATCCAGCGCCTGGCGCAGCGCTATGACGTTGGCCTGTTCCTCGGGGCCGACGGCCATGCGGGGAACCTCTATGACGACCTGGCGGCCCAACTCCGCGATCGCGACCGTCTGGCCCAGCTGACCGACAACATGCGTGCCGTCCGCCGAGCCTTCGCCTTTGACACGCACGTCGATGAATTGATCGCGTTCTTCCGACAGGTGATCGAGCGGTATGGGGCACTGCGGGAACGAAAGGCGTTGAGGAAACTCGTCTTATCCAAGGGCGACGCCGATGCGCTGCCCCTGCCCCCCGCGGTTCCCTGAGTTCTGGCAGTTCCTCCGAACTCACGGTGCCGACCCTGCTTCTGGGAGGTCTTCAATGGTATCTTCCGGCACGCCGGCCATCGTCTGCCTGGCGCACTTGGGCTGGAACAACGTATGGCAGCGGCCGCAACAGATCCTCTCACGGATTGCGCGGCACTATCCTGTGACCTACGTGTCCGAACCAAGCATCGATAGCTCGCCCGGGGGAGAGCCGCACCTGAAGTGTGTGGGGGCGGAGGGCCGGGGTCTGGAACCAATCGGAGAGACCGTGACGGCCTGGCAGCCGCGATTTCCCGATCGCTCTGATGTTCTTGAGGGCTGGCGCGAGGTGTATGTGGGGTTGGTGCGAGACTTGCTACTCCGGCAGGGGTGGGTGCGCCAAAATGGCGCCGGGCTGGCCGCTATGCGCCCCCTCATTCTGTGGTTCTACACGCCAATGCCGGTGTACTTTCTGGATCACCTGCCGGCTGATGTGGTGGTCTACGATGTAATGGACGAGTTGGCCAGTTTCAAGTACGCCGCCCGGGACCTCCCACAGCGCGAGGCGCAGTTGTTGGCACGGGCCGATGTCGTGTTCGCGGGCGGCCGAAGTCTGTACGAGGCCCGGCGAGGACGCCATCCGCAGATCTACCAGTTCCTCAGCGGGGTCGATCCTGACCACTTCGCTCAGGCGTTGAGCCCCGTGACCGAGGTTGCAGCCGAGATCGCCGGACTCGCGCGTCCCATCCTGGGCTACTATGGCGTGATCGACGAGCGGATCGATCTGGGCTTGCTCCGCGCGCTCGCCGCGCAGCACCCCGACTGGTCCATCGTCATGGTTGGACCGGTGTCCAAGATCGAGGCGGGCGAGTTGCCGCGGCTCCCCAATCTCCACTACGTTGGCCAACAGCCCTACGAGCGGTTGCCCAACTTTCTCAAGGGCTTCGATGTCTGTCTGATGCCCTTCGCGGTCAACGACGCCACCCGCTCGATCAGTCCGACCAAGACCCTGGAGTACATGGCGGCCAGCAAGCCGATTGTGAGCAGCCCGATTCCGGACGTCGTCGCCAACTGGGGCGACGTAGTTCAGCTGGCCGCCACCCCGGTCGAGTTCGCCGCCGCCATCGAGCGAGTGCTGGTTGAGAGTGAGGCGGCGCGGGCCTCGCGCACGGCCCGCGAACTGGCCATACTCGCGGGCAGCACCTGGGATCACATTGCGGCTGAGATGCGGGCCCGGGTCGAGGCCGTTCTGGCGCAACGGATTGGAGGAGGAGATTGGAAATTCGAGCTTGAGTCGCCCACTTCTTAACCGAAGGAGAAATCGATGGCGGAGCACGACGAGGATTTTGAGGAGGCTGTGGCAGATGTGGCCCGCGAGGGCAAACCAGAGTTCGAGCCGGAGGAGGCACAAGTCTTCGCGCGTTCACTGCGCGTTCTCAACGAGACGGGGATCCCGTACGTTGTGGGCGGGGCGTTTGCCAAACACGCCTACACCGGGGTCTGGCGCGACACGAAGGATCTGGACATCTTCCTCAAGCCGGGAGATCTCAAGCCGGCGCTGGATGCGCTTAAGGCGGCCGGGTACGAGACCGAGGTCGAGTTCGAGCACTGGCTGGCCAAGGCACGCCACGCGCCGTACTTTATCGATCTGATCTTCGGGACCGGGCACGGCCAGCTTCAGGTCGATGATACCTGGTTCAAGTACAGCCAGCCGGTCGAGATCGCGGGGGTCCGGACACGCCTGATCCCGATCGAGGAACTGATCGTCTCGAAGGCGTACATCGCCGAGCGCTACCGCTTCGACGGCGCCGACGTCGCTCACCTGATCCGGGGTGCCAAGGGCGTCATTGCGTGGAGTCGCGTGCTGGAGCGACTCGGCCCCAACCGTGAGCTCCTGCTGTGGCAGCTGATCCTCTTCGATTTCATCTATCCGGGTCACTCCGACTACCTGCCCAAGGAGTTGATGGTCCAGCTCTTCGAGCAGGCGCGGGAGCGCTGGTCGAACCCTCAAGCGAACCGCAAGGCCTTCCGAGGCACCCTGCTGGACCCATTCTCGTTCATCGTGGATGTCGAGGATTGGGGCTACGAAGACCGGCGCGACCTGGAGCCGTTAGTGAATGACGAGGGGGAACCGGTGTGAGGATTGCTGCGATTGGAGATCTACACTGCCGGCTGAATTCGGTCGGGCTGATCCGGCCACTTCTGGCCGGTGTCGAGCGTGACGCCGACCTGCTAATCCTGGCGGGGGACCTGACGGATACCGGGCTGCCGGGCGAGATGGAGGTCGTGCTGAACGAACTGAGGGGCTTCTCCTTGCCGATCGTCGCCGTTCTCGGGAACCACGACCACGAGAGCGATCACGCCGAACTGCTGGCGAGCATGTTGAGCAGCGCCGGCGTCAGCGTGTTAGAGGGGACCGTATGTGAGATCGATGACGTAGGGTTCGTCGGTGTCAAGGGCTTCTGCGGCGGTTTCGATCGGCTCATCATCCAGCCATTTGGCGAGCGTGCCCTCAAGACTTTCATCCAGACGAGCATTGATGAAGCCGTGCGGCTGGAGAATGCCCTGGCGAAACTCGACTGCCCGCGCAAAGTTGCCGTCTTGCACTACTCGCCGGTGCCTGCGACCCTCGAAGGTGAAGCGCCGGAGCTCTATCCCTTCCTTGGTTCGTCGCGCCTGGCCAATGCGATCGACCGGCACGGTGCGAACCTGATCGTCCACGGCCATGCCCACCACGGGTCGCCGCATGGTCGCACGCCGCGCGGCATCCCCGTGCACAACGTCTCTCGCTTCGTCCAGCTCCGATTCAGCGGCCAGCCATACTGTCTGTTTGAGGTATGAGAACCGGGCGTGAGAAGGCCAGGCGCATGAGGAACGGGGCCACACAATTCCTCGCTTCCGTATCAGTGGGGCAGGGGATTTTCTACCTGATCACCGGCCTCTGGCCGCTCGTGAACATCCGCACCTTTCAGATGGTCACCGGCGCCAAAACCGATCTCTGGCTCGTGAGGACAGTTGGCGTGCTGATCACGGTGATCGGCGCGGTCTTGACCGTGGCCGGGCTCCGGCGCAACATCACGCCGGCCTCTCTGCTGCTTGCCGCCGGGAGCGCCGCGGGGCTGACGGGCATCGATATTGTCTACGTCGCACGCGGGCGGATCGCGCGTGTCTACCTGCTAGAGCGCCGGTCAAGGACTCAGACTTCCGAAGTCTGGGAGGGATGGTGCTGGCCCACCGCGCGCTCCG
>DOUV01000152.1:7017-12150 GCA_003520455.1 Chloroflexota bacterium
AGACTTCGGAAGTCTTTGCCCTCCCCCCGCGGGATGACGTGACCGGCGCGCTAGACGCGGTGGCTGAGGCCACCCTCATTCTGGCCTGGTCCGTGGGCTGGTTGCGCAGGGGCGTGCCCGGCGTGCGAACCAGCCGCTCTGGCGCCGGATGATCCCATCCCGGGTTCAAGATGCTATCTGGGGTGAACGAACTGGCCCGTGTGCTCACCCGGCCTGCGCTGCTTTTAGCGCCCGCGCTGTGATGAGGATCTGGTAGTCGGGGTCGTGGTAGTCCAGTTCCTCGGTCTTCAGTTCGTGGGCAGAGAGCCCGTGCAAGAAGCTGATGGCAGCCAGCACGTTGCCGCGGGCACCAACGCTCACGTTCTCTGAACCGAAGCGATCGCCGAGGAGCCGTTGGATCGAGGCGGTGGTAAAGCGCCAGTAGTCGCCCCAGCGGTCCATATCGTAGCGGCAGATCTGGCTGACCGCCGGGAAGGTGCCCAATAGCACCCCATCTGGCTTGAGGATGCGGTGAAGAGTCGTGATGGCCGCTTCGGGATCGTAGATGAATTGCAGCGTTTGCGTGAAGATGATGCAGTCGAAGGTGTCCCGCGGAACGTGGTCGGCGTGGGTCAGGTTGGCGACAATGGTTGCGTTGGGGTTCTCGGCGACGTGATCGAGGACATCCGACCTGGTCACGCGCCCGGCGCCGAATTGGCGGGTGTAGCCGTTGTCGCCGATTTCGAGCACGCGCCCACGAATGTCGGCGACGTATTGAGCGAGGAAGCCCTCGATGTAGTAGCGATCGACCGGCTGGCCACGATCGAAGCCGAATGAGCGGCTGATGGGGGTCACCCGCCGCAGGTCTCCAAAGCGGACCGCTCGGGGAGACGGCGATGACTCGGGACGGCGCGGCTCCCCCTGCAACCAGCCACGAAAAGTGTCGATAAGCGCCAACATGTTTCCCGCCACGTTTTACTCGTCTCGGCCGAGATAGCGTCGATCCGACGCTCCTTTTCGCCAGCCACCGAGCAGAGCCGAAATTTTGAATTGCTGCCCGTAAACACTCCCCTGTCGCTGCTGGCCTGCGACAGCCGGTCGCGAGTGTTAGCTTACTTTCCGCGCGACTTGTTGTCAATATTCTTCCTCTTCGTCCGGATCAGTGGAGACCTGAATCCCTCCTGGCATAGAAATTGCATCGAAGCCCGATTTGTTCCGCCTGGCACGGAAGTTGCAATAGCATGGGCGGAACGGGCGACTGAAGCTCGTTCCGTTCCCTCGCGGGCGGGAACGACGTGGCACGTCGAGCCAGGCCGCGGAGAAACAGCGACCGCGCACAGTCTCTGGGATAGAACACCGCGCTCCGCGGGCGGCAGTCTGCGGTCACGGGGAGCACCTGCGCGGGCGACACGTGGCGTCTGCCAGTGAGGAAAGGAACTCCATGATCGTCGATGCCCACCTGCACTGCTCTGGGGGCGAACAGAGCGCCGAGGCGTTGCGCTCGCTGGACGAGGCAGGAGTGGATGTGGCCGTGCTGCTGGCCCCGTTTCTGACCGACCCATACATGTTGGCCGAGCGCGACTCATTGAGGGCGGCCAACGAGCACCTGTCCGCTCTCGTCCGCGACCATACCGACCGGCTGATCGGTTTCGCCGTGGTCAACCCTCTCCATCGAGAGGCCCCGGACGACCTGGAAGATGCGGTGGGGCGCCTGGGGCTGCGCGGGCTCAAGCTGGTCCCCGCCGGGTGGTACCCCTACGATGAGAGCGCCCACCGGGTGTACGAACGGGCGGCGACCCTGGGGGTCCCCATCCTCTTCCACAGCGGCATCTTTATTGACGGCCGGTCGGGGCGCTTTTGCCGACCGGCGTTTTACGAGGCGGTGCGCGACCATCCTGCGCTCCGCGTGACGCTCGCCCATGTGGGCTGGCCCTGGTACGACGAGGCCATCGCCGTCGGCCTGATCGACCTGATCAAGGGCATCGCGCCGCAGGACTGCCAGTTCCGCTTCGATATCTCGTTTGGACCGCCGCCAATCTATCGTCATGAGGTCTTCGAGCGCGCTCTGGCGGTGCTGGGTCCTGCCCTGTTACAGTTCGGAAGCGATCGGTTCTTGCCGTGCAGCGGAGAGCATATCAGAACTGCCATCGACGAGGTGGCCACGTTGCTGGACGGGTTGCGTGTCGATGCCGGCGGCCGGGAGCGCATCATGGGGCGCACGGCCGCGACGTGGCTGGGACTCCCGGCGGGTAGATGATCTGGGAACCTGCCACGAAGGAGAGAGACCGTGCCAACTCGCAATCAGTACGGCGCGGGGGAGCGCCAGGTCCATGTGCTTGAGATCCTCGGAAACGCCATCGTGGGCGGGATGGAGAACTACGTCCGCAATCTCATCCAACAGATACCGCCCGACCAGTTTCGCGTGACCTGCCTGTGTCCATACGAGAGCGCCTTCACCGCGATCCTACGGGAAATCGGCTGCGATGTGTTTATTGCCCCGATGGCCGATGATCCACCCTGGCGTTCTATCCAGGCAGCGGTCGAGCTCATCCGTCACCAGGGCATCGATCTCGTCCACGCTCACCTGCCCAATGCGCACGTACTGGCGGGCCTGGCCGGCTGCTTGACCCGTACGCCAGTCGTCGCGACCGTTCACGGGATGACCATCACGACCCAGGAACTCGGCATCAGCCGGACGACCGGGACCTCGCTCGTCGTGGTCTGTCAGGCGGCCTACACTCAGGCGCTGGCGATGGGAGTCCCGCCGGAGCGGCTCACCCTCATCCCCAACGGTGTGGATACCAGGACCTTCGTGCCCGACCGTAGCGGGGACGCCTTCCGCGAGGCAATCGGGGTCCCCCTCGATGCGCCTCTGGTGGGGTTCGTTGGCCGGCTCGCGCCAGAGAAGGGTCCCGATCATTTCGTGCGGGCTGCCGAGCGCGTGCACTCGCGGCAGCCCGATGTGCACTTTGCCGTGGTCGGAACGGGCGACATAGAGGATGAGGTAGACGCCCTGATCAAGCAACTACGGCTTGAAGATTGCGTGCACCTCGCGGGCCTCTGGACGAACACGTGGGAAGTGTACCCGGCGTTCGATATTCTGGCGCAGAGCTCCCGCGCCGAGGGGATGCCGTACGTACTTCTGGAGGCGATGGCCTGCGGCTGTCCAGTCGTGGCGATCGCCGTCGGCGGTGTGCCTGAAATCGTGGAGGTCGGCACGACGGGCGTGCTGGCCGGCCCGGGCGACTGGGCGGGCGTCGGAAACGCAGTGCTGGAGCTGCTGGTGCGCCCGCAGCGGCTGAAGCAGATGGGGCAGGCGGGCCGCCAGCGCGTGGAGGCGCACTTGCACCTGTCAGAGAGTGTGGAGCGCATGAGCGAGCTGTTCCGCCGGTTGGTCAACGTTGAGGCGCGCCATCGCACTGTCTGGCGGTCTCCGTGGCCCGCGAAGGTGGCGGCCCGGTAGGAGACCTGGGAGTAGGATAGAACGACAATGCCGGAACGGAACGGGCGCATGTGGCGCCGGGTTGGATCGCCTGAAGAAGGGTTCACCTACCTGAACACACGCGGAAACGCAATCAGATCGCCACGGGCGCTCAAACGGATCGCCTCGCTGGTCATCCCGCCAGCTTACGCCGACGTCCGGATCGCGCCCAACCCGTCCCACTACATCCAGGCGGTCGGGGTCGATTCCAGGGGTCGGACGCAGTATATCTACCATCCCGATTTTCGCGCCGAGCGCGACGACCTCAAGTATCAGACGTTGCGCGAGTTTGCCTTGCGGCTGCCGCTCGTGCGCCGCCGAGTCAACGCCATTCTCGCCCAGCCGGACGATGGTCTCTCGCGCGATTGGGTGCTGAGTGTCGTCCTGCGCCTGCTCGAGCACTCACACTTCCGCATCGGCTCGGACCGCTACGCCCGGCAAAACAAGACCTACGGTCTGACGACCCTGCGCAAGAAGCACCTCACGATTGAGGGACAGATACTCGTCTTCCAGTACGCCGGGAAGCGCGGCAAAGAACAGCGCCACGTGCTGACCGATCCCCAGATGGCGGAGTACCTGCAACGAATCAGGAAGGTGCCGGGCTGGTGGTTGTTTGAGTACTACGATGAGAGCGGCACCAAGCGGCGGGTGAGCCGCCAGATGGTCAACGACTTCATCAAAGAGACCATGGGCTCGGAGTTCAGCTCGAAGTATTTCCGGACCTGGGGCGGTACGTTGATTGCGGCGCGCAAGCTGGCCGAGTTGGGGCCAGCTCCAGATGAAAAAACAGCTGACGCCAACATCATCACCGCGGTAGACCAGGTTGCCGAGCAGCTTGGCAACACCCGGGCCATCGCGCGGAAGAGTTACATCGCGCCGGAGGTGCTCCAGCTCTACCGGGAAGAGGGGAAAACCCTGGAGCGCTACTATAACCACAGCACCGAGCGGATCGTCCGCCACGCGCGCGAGGATTACGACCCTGACGAGGTCGCCCTGCTCAAGTTGCTCGGGCTGACCCCGCGCAAAATCGAGCGGGAGCTTGAACGAATGGACGGGGGAGGCTGACCATGGGAAATCTTTGTCATAGGGGTAGAAGACGATTCTTACGGCGTGTGAGCGCCAAGAAAAAGGGACTGTTTGATGGAGTGGACAGGACAACTCGAGATGCTGGCCAAGGTTGCCCTGGCGATGCTGCTCGGCGCGCTGATCGGCCTCGAGCGCGAGCTCGCCGACAAGCCTGCCGGCCTACGAACAAACATGCTGGTAGCCGGAGCGGCGGCACTGCTCGTGGCGTTGGGTGATACGATGGTAGATCGCTTCGCCATGCGGACGACACCCGACCTTCTTCGTTCTGATCCCATTCGCATCATTGAGGCCATTATCACTGGCATTTGCTTTCTCGGTGCGGGAACGCTCATCGTTCGCCGTGACAGAGAGGGGCAGATTGAGGGCCTCACCACGGCCGCATCGATTCTCTTCGTTGCCGCCATCGGTGTGGCCGTCGCGCTGGTACAGATTGTGCTGGCAGTGGGTGTAACCGTGTTGGTGCTCATCACGTTGCGCGGTATGAGGGTGGTCGATCGATGGATCGGGGGCCGACTGGCGGAGAACGAGTCGCGTTCCCGTCCGCAGCGAGATGGCTCAAGAACGGAGTAATCACTCGACTTTTGCAG
>DOUV01000151.1:0-2170 GCA_003520455.1 Chloroflexota bacterium
GTCCCGGTTGATCACGCCATCGTCGGCATCGTGGACCAGGTCGAGCGGGTGGTGAGCGAAGCGGAGGCCACATGAAATTGGCCCGCGTCGCTGGCACAGTCGTCACCACCATCAGCGCGCCCTTCTTCGACGGGCGTAAGCTCTTGCTCTGCGACTACCTCACCCCCGATGGGACGCCCGAGGGCGGCTACGTGGTCGCGGTGGACACCGTGGACGCGGGTGCCGGCCAGACAGTTTTGGTGCTGGACGAGGGCAACTCGGCCCGCCAGGCCACCGGCGGCGAGAACGCACCGGTGCGTGCTGTCGTCGTCGGGATCGTTGACGCCATCGAGTATCCAGGCAACCACGAATGATCGACTCCTACAGCAACCATTCCCACGAGGCCCACCTGCGACGCAATCTGTGCGAGGCCGGGCGCCGCATGTTCCTGCAGGGCTTCGCCGCCGGCAGCGACGGGAACCTCAGTGCACGCCTCGACGATAAGCACCTCCTGATCACCCCGAGCGGCTTCAGCAAGGGACACCTGGAACCGGAGCAGCTCGTCACGATCGACCTCGACGGACAGTTGATCCCCTCCTACCACCCGGCCCGGCGCCACCTTCGGCCCTCCTCCGAGACGAACATGCACCTGGAAGCCTACCGCCAGCGCCTGGACGTCCGGGCCGTCATCCACGCCCACCCGCCGATGGGCATTGCCTGCACCGTGGCCGGCGTGGCCCTCGACCGCTGTGTGCTGCCGGAGGTCATCTATCACCTGGGCTCGATCCCGACCGCCCCCTACGCCACCCCCGGCACACCCGAGGGGGCCGACTCCGTGCGCGATCTCGTCAAGCACCACGACGCCATGCTGCTCGACCATCACGGCTCGCTCACCCTGGGGGTTGACATCTTCCAGGCCCTGATGCGGCTGGAGTGGATCGAGCAGGCGGCCAAGGTGATGCTCGCTGCCAGCGCTATCCACCCCGTTGCCGATTTGCCGATGCTGGCGGTCGAGCGGCTCCAGTCGATCCGTGAGGGTGCGCTGGCCAGGGCCGGCCGGGAGGAGAGCGCGCGCTGCTCGGCCTGCCAGTGGAACCCCACCCCACCGCCCCCCGACGGCGCCCTGGTCGAAGCAGTGACCCGCGCGGTCCTGGCCGCCATCGAGCCCCTGTTACGGGAGCGGACGTAGTCCTCCACCAGATGCCGGTCTGCCAGACGCCCCAAGTCCGCCGCTACGTGCTACTTGAAGATGTAGAAGGTCGCACGTTTGTCGCCGATTCTAAGGAGCAGCCCACGGTCAACCAGGTCGACGAGATCCCGGCGGATGGTCTCGGGTGAGACGTCCGGGACGAGCGTCTGATAGTCGCGGTTGGTAATCCGCCCGTGCTCGGCGAGGTAGGCCAGGGCGCGCTCCTGGCGCTCGTTGAGGCCCATCGCGGCCCAGCGGCTGGCTGTCTCGCGATCCGTGCTGAGCAGGCGCTCGCCGTGGCCAAAGAGGGTGAGCTTCAAGCCGTTGTCGGTCTCTTCGAAGAGCGGCTCGGGCAACCCGGCTTCGTGCATCAGGCGCACCATGCGGTCGATCCCGTAGCCGAGGCGCTCGATGAACCCCAGGTCCGAGAGAACCTGGACGACGACTTCGTTGCGGCTGAAGCGCTCGGTCAAGATATTCTGGAGCGTAATGTGCCCGGGCAATAGTCCCGGGCTTCGCACTTCGATGCGGTCGGCAAACATGAAGAGCTGAATCTCCGCGCCGCGGATGGCGTAATCTCGGTGCGCCACGGCGTTGACGATGGCCTCGCGAACCGCCTCGCGGGGATAGTCCGACTGCTCCTCGCGCTGCAAGCCACGCATGACTGCCCCGTGGCGCATATTGTCGAGCACGAAGGCCTCGGCCTGGGCAATCTGCCGGGGGAGAGGGCCGTCAATGACCTGACGCAGGAAGGTATCACCCATCTGACGGCCGGGATAGCGCGCGACAAGGATTTGGGCGCTGGGCAGCTGCTGTTGCGGGTGGCGCCCAAAGAGAAGCAGGCCGGCATAGGTCGGTTGGCCATCAGGGGTGAGGCAGCCTCGCAGCCGCAGGACCTCCGCCGGCCGCGTGTTCTCGAAACCCGGCAGACGCACGGCGTAATCCGCCACCGCGTGCCAGTCGAGATCGGCGGGAGAGGCATCGCCGGCCGCCAGGCTCTCG
>DOUV01000151.1:2177-2694 GCA_003520455.1 Chloroflexota bacterium
ATCGAAGGTGGTCTCGCCGCGCGCCAGGAGGAGCTCCCGCAGCGCGCGGCGCGAGAGTGCCTCATTTTTGCCGCCCTCGCGCCCGAGGTAACGGCCCTCGAAGCGGTAGACCTGGCTCAGCCCGGCCGGCACCTCCACCAGCACCAGAGTACGCCCTTCATGTTCAACGACGCGTGGCAGCGGCACACTTCGCGCCAGCCACGGCTCGCTGGCCAACGCGGCTTCGACGGCACGGTCCACCATCGCGTCGGCGGCGTCAAGGCCGAGCAACTCGCCGCGCCGGCTTACACCGAGGAGCAGGGCGCCGCCACGCCCATTGGCGAAGGCCACCAGGCTTTCGGCAATTTGCCGGATCGTGGCCGTGGGCGGCAGGAAATCGAGGGTTTCGTCTGGTCGCCGCGCCAGAAGCGCAGCCAACACGCTCTGATCATTCATGGTCGTTGCTGTTTAATGGAGTCGGTTGTTCCGAAATCGGGCCACTGGCCCGCGGTCACCGGGATGGCGTATCTCACTTTCT
>DOUV01000151.1:2759-4264 GCA_003520455.1 Chloroflexota bacterium
TTTCCAGAAATATGAACACATCATCCGGAGCGGTCGCGAGACTCCTTGCCCGCAGGCGGCACCCACGCGCTTCTCACGAGCCCGGTCCTCCCGCGCTGGCAAGAACCGGCGGCACCTCCGAGGGGCCGAGGGCACTCACGCTTACCAGTTCGGCCATCCGCCACTCACAATCTTGCCGCTCCGGGATTGGCACCCCGACGAGCCGCCATTTCAGCCGGCGGGGCGCGTACAATGTTCCCCCTTTATCCACGGCCGCCACGACAACCTCGACGTACCGGTCTTCGCGTCGCCGCTCGGCATTCACATCTGGCGTGTAGCTCAGACTGTAAATCAAGACCCGGCCCACCTGGGAAACGGGAATCGGGAGGCCGGTCCCCGTCTCGAACCCTGGCTGTAACTCGTCGGTAAGGAATGACCTGGCTTTGCTGTTCTGGCTGCCGAGGGCCAGGTAGAAGGTCGCCACCGATTTCTCGGGGTAGGGCGAATCGCGCGGATCTTGGGGCAGATCGAATCGAAAGTCCACTGTCTGCTCCGAAGGAGGGACCAGGCGACCGTTCGCCTGCAGATACGTCTGCCCGACGGAGGGGTCCTCGCGGGGCTGATAGGTTTTCTTGATCGAGAGCTGGCTGCGCTCGAAGACGGTCCGGTCCTTGGTGATGACGGTTGCGCCGTTGCGCGAGATGGCAGTGGCCCGGAAGAAGCCGAGCAGCACAAAGCCTCGCTGCCCCGGCTCCACAGGTTGGCAAAAGTTGGTGCGATTGTCAAGGAAGCGGTAGAACGTGAGAGTCTGGGCCTCGCCACCGCCGAAAACGACCAGTTCGGGCACAGCACCGCTCTTGCCCGCTTCCTTCAGCACCTCCTCGAGGGTAACGGAGATGCCACCCTCTGAGAGGTAATCGTTAGCGGGCGTTGGGAGCTTGTACTCCCGGATGACAGGTGGATCGCAGACGAGCGCGTCGTAGACGATGCCGTGAACGGGAGTGTTGGCCCACTGGCTCGTTTCGTAGGGATCGAAACGGTAGAAGACGACCCACTCGTCCGCGCCATCGCTATCAACATCCAGGCGCACCATCTTCTCCACATGGAAACGATCGCTGGTCCGGTCCTCGAAGATCTCCCGAAAAGGAATCGCACTGCTCGTTTTCTGCTCGAAGATTGCCAGCGCGGGCCGTTGCCGACAGCCGGCGAGGATCGTCACCAGGACGAGGAAGATCAAAAGAGTGATCCGTCCGTCAGTTCGCATCCCGTGCTCTCAGAGGGGGCGTTGGTATAGGTGTGTTTGACAGTGTACCACATTTAAACCAAAGAGAGCAAGAGAAACACTCAAAATCAGTACCATCTTCAGTTAATGTGCAAGGAGGCCTGGAACGCCGAGACCTGAGTGACCCTGATCATCGTACCGGCGGTTTACAGCCTGGTCGAGGGCGCCCTGGGGCGACAACAGTGGCGCCGGGCCTCGCCGACGCGGCCGGAGAGCGTATCTCACTTTCTGGAAAAGTGGCGCG
>DOUV01000151.1:4303-10380 GCA_003520455.1 Chloroflexota bacterium
AAAGTGGCGCGTAGGCGCCACTTTTCCAGAAATATGAACACAATATCCGCATCCGGAGAGCATTCCCCAACGGCGGACGAGCCGGCCTGTAGGCGGTCGGATGACGCGCGCGGGCGAGAGTCGTATGGGCGATACCCGGCCGTCAACGCCAACAAGGCGCCCCTGACGGAGCGCCCTGTTGGCGAGAAACCGTATACGGGACGAGGGCGGTCACCGCTGGCCGACGATCCCGTGACTGTTCACTCAGGCTGAGCCGACCGGCATTTGCCTGGACTTGCGGCTGCGCCGGACCTTCGCCTTGGGGGCGACGACCTCGTCCTGCGCCTTGAGCAACGCCAGTGGAAGCACCTCGTCCATGCGGTCCACAAAGACAAACTTCAGCTCGCGGCGGACTTTCTTCGGCACGTCCACCAGATCTTTCTTGTTCTTGCCCGGGACCAGGAAGGTCTTGAGCCCCGCTCGGTGGGCGGCCATGGCCTTCTCCTTGAGACCACCGATGGGCAGAACCCGGCCGCGCAAAGTAATCTCGCCGGTCATTGCGACGTCGCAGGCGACAGCCTGGCGGGTCAGCGCCGAGATCAGCGCGGTGGCGATGGTGATGCCCGCGGAGGGCCCATCCTTCGGAATCGCGCCCTCAGGGACGTGGATGTGGATGTCGAGCTTATCGAAGTCCTCCATCTCGATGCCAAGCTGCTTGGCGTGCGCGCGAGCATAGCTGAGGGCCGCCTGGGCCGACTCCTGCATGACCTCACCGAGTTGTCCCGTGAGCAGCAAGGTGCCCTTGCCCTCCATGATGCTCACCTCGATCGACATGATGTCACCGCCCGCCTCCGTCACAGCGACACCCGTGGCAACGCCGACCTCGTCCTTCTCCTCGGCCAGGCCGAAGCTGAACTGAGCCGGGCCGAGATACTTCTGCAAGCCCGACACCGTAATCTGCTTGGGTGGCTTCCGGCCCTCGGCCACCTTCCGGGCAACCTTGCGGATCACATTCGCAATCTCGCGCTCGAGGTTGCGCACGCCCGCCTCAGAGGTGTACTCACGGATGATGTGGCGAATCGCCGCCTCGCTGAATTTGACCGTGGTCGGCGAGAGGCCGTGCACCTCGAGCTGCTTCGGGATCAGGAACTCCTTCGCGATCGCGACCTTCTCCTCCTCGATGTACCCCGGGAATTCGATCACCTCCATGCGGTCCAGCAGGGCCGGTGGGACGGTGTAGAGCACATTCGCCGTGGTGATGAACATGACCCGGCTCAGGTCATAGGCCACCTCGAGATAGTGATCCGAGAACTCGTAGTTCTGCTCAGGGTCGAGCACCTCCAAGAGCGCCGCGGCCGGATCACCGCGGAAATCGGCGCCGATCTTGTCCACCTCATCGAGCATGAAGACCGGGTTCACTGTGCCGGCCGTGCGCATGGTCTGAATGATCCGCCCGGGCATAGCCCCAATGTAGGTGCGGCGGTGCCCGCGGATCTCGGCCTCATCATGAACGCCACCCAAACTGACACGCACGAACTTGCGGCCGAGAGCCTCTGCGATCGAACGCCCGAGGCTGGTCTTCCCGGTGCCCGGCGGGCCGACAAAGCAGAGGATCGGATTGCGCATCTTATCCTTGGCGAGCTTGCGGACCGCCATGAACTCCAGGATGCGTTCCTTCGCCTTGGGCAGACCATAGTGGTTGGCATCGAGGACTCTCTTCGCGTTGCGCAACTCAATGCTGTCCTCGGTCGTCTCGCCCCACGGCAGCTCAACCAACCAGTCCAGGTAGGTGCGGATGATTCCGACCTCCGGGGCGGCCTGAGGCATCGCCTGGAGCCGGGCAAGCTCCTTGAAGGCTTTGCTCTTGACCTCGACCGGCATGACCTCCTTCCCCTCGATCTGCTCGCGCAGCTCCTGTATCTCGCGCTCGAACGGATCGCCCTCCCCCAGCTCGTTTTGGATGATCCGCATCTGCTCGCGCAGGAAGTACTCGCGCTGGCTCTTATCGACTTCCTCCTGCACCTGGGAATGGATCTTGTCCTCCAGCTCCAACAGCTCGAGCTCGTTGGCCAGCATAATGCTGAGCCGCTGGAGCCGCACGGTTGGATCGAAGGTTTCGAGAATTTCCTGGCGCTGCTCGACGTCGAACTCCATGATCGAGGTCACCAGATCGGCCAACCAACCGGGTTCATCCACATTCATCGCGGCCACGAACGCATCTTCCGGCAGCGTGCGACTGAGCTGGACACACTTCTCGAAGAGCGCCAGCACCGCGCGCATCAAGGCCTCGTTGGTGAGCGTTTGCTCGACCTTCTCGGCGACGGGCATGACTCGCGCCCGCAGGTAGGGCTCGCTTTGGGTACAACCGAGAATCTTGACGCGCTGATGCCCCTGGCCCAGGATGCTGGTGGTGCCGTCCGGCATCCGGAGCATCCGGCCAATGGCGACCATGGTCCCAACTTCGTAAAGGTCCTCGGGTTCTGGTTCCTGAACGTCTTCATTACGCTGAGTAACCACAAGAATCGGCTCGTCAGCCAGCATCGCGGCCTCGACAGCCTTCACACTCCGCTCACGCCCAATAAAGAGGGGAGAGACCATGTGCGGAAAGACCACAGTATCGCGAACCGGCACGACGGCATATTCAGAGTGTTCTGGCTCGTCATCAAGCTCGTCTGCATCCAAAACCGGGAGTGCAAATTCCAGGGGTCGCTCATCATCGCGTTGACCGTTTGCCATCGTGATTTCCAATGCCTCCATCTGTAGAAACGCCACGCCAGTGGCTCGGCGCGGCAATGAATAATAGCATACCGGCGCGAAATTGCCTAAACGGGGGCCAATCATCCCGCGTGGGGGGCGCGTTCACCGGATTGTGGCCCCCGCTACCCTCGCCGGGCATCTTCAACCGCGGCGCATTCGACCTGGCGCAAGAAAACCCGTACCCTGTTTCGCAGTCAACCCGCGGGCCATCTGGACCTCGCAGCCTCTTGCCAGCGACGAAGGCTCTCAGTAGAATGCTACCAGGGTCCTTGTGCATCTTGCAACCCCGAGTCGTTCATCCTCGCCGATTCGTTCGACTTCGAAAGCAGACGGCTTGAGTCCTCACGCCATTCGGGCTGACCTTGTCTTGACAGGACTCACCATTCCGACCTGGCACTCACCTTAGGAGTAACAGATATGCCAACCGTCGACTGGAGCACGATAGACGCGATTCGAGGCGCCTACCAGCCCGACCCCTTCACCGTCCTCGGACCGCATGTCATCGACGTGAACGGAAACCAGGTGCTGGCTATCCGCGTCTTCCAGCCCTACGCCCGCGCGGTAACCATCCTGATGGACGGTCAGGAGACAACCCGCGAGTACCCGACCGAACGGTTGACCGATGATGGCTACTTCGAGGCCATCCTCCCCAATCGCGACACAGTCCCTCGCTACCGGCTGCGGATTACACCCTGGGAGGGCGAGGCCTACGAGATTCACGATCCCTATGCCTTCCCGCTCATCTTAAGCGACTACGATATTTACCTGATTGGCGAGGGCAACCATCTCCGCATCTATGAGAAACTCGGCGCCCATCTGATCGAAATGGAGGGCGTACGCGGCGTCGCCTTCGCCGTGTGGGCGCCGAACGCTGAGCGGGTCAGCGTCATCGGCAATTGGAATCGCTGGGACGGCCGTGTCAATCCGATGCGCCAGCGCGACAACGGGATCTGGGAAATCTTTATCCCTGACCTGGACGAGGGTGCTCGCTACAAGTACGAGATCAAATCCCGTTTCGCGGGCTGGATGGCTGAGAAAACCGATCCCTACGGCGTCTACACCGAACTCCGGCCCGGCACCGCTTCCATCGTCTTCGATCTCGATAAGTACGAATGGGGCGACGCGGAGTGGTTGGCGGGGCGGGCCGCCGCCAACGCGCTGGACGCGCCCATCGCGATCTACGAGGTCCACCTCGGCTCGTGGCGGCGCGTTCCTGAGGAGGGTGGCCGCTTCCTGACCTACCGTGAACTGGCCCACCAACTCGTGGACTACGTCAAGCCGATGGGGTACACCCATATCGAGCTACTGCCGGTCGCCGAGCACCCCTTGGATGCCTCGTGGGGTTACCAGGTCCTGGCCTACTATGCCCCCACCAGCCGTTTCGGGACGCCGGCCGACTTTATGTACTTCGTGGACCACTGCCACCGGAACGGGATCGGTGTCTTCCTGGACTGGGTCCCGGGGCACTTCCCCAAGGACATCTCCGGCCTGAACTATTTTGACGGCACGCATCTCTACGAGCACGCCGACCCGCGGCTGGGCGAGCATCAGGATTGGGGCACGCTGATCTTCAACTACGGGCGCAACGAGGTGCGGAACTTCTTGCTGGGGAACGCGCTCTATTGGCTGGATACATATCACATCGACGGCCTGCGCGTGGACGCTGTGGCCTCGATGCTCTACCTGGACTACTCCCGCAACGAGGGCGAATGGCTTCCCAACATCTACGGCGGGCGCGAGAACCTGGAGGCCCTGGCGTTCCTGCGCCGTTTCAACGAACTGACCCACACCGAACACCCCGGCACCGTCACGATGGCCGAGGAGTCCACCGCCTGGCCGATGGTCTCGCGCCCCACTTACCTGGGCGGGCTTGGCTTTGATATGAAGTGGAACATGGGGTGGATGAATGACATGCTCGTGTACATGTCCAAGGAGCCGATCCACCGCCGCTACCACCACAACTTGCTCACGTTCTCCCTTATGTACGCCTTCAGCGAGAACTTCATCCTGCCCCTCTCCCACGACGAGGTGGTCCACGGGAAGCACTCCCTGATCTACAAGATGCCGGGTGACTTGTGGCAGAAGTTTGCCAACCTGCGCGCGTTCTTCGGTTACATGTACGGTCACCCTGGCAAGAAATTGCTCTTCATGGGGAGCGAGTTCGCGCAGTTCCGCGAGTGGAATGCAGCCGAGAGCCTCGACTGGCACCTGCTCGCCTACCCTTTTCATCGCGGCGTCCAGCAATTCGTACACGACCTCAATCAGCTCTACCGGCGGGAGCCCGCCCTGCACGAGGTGGATTTCAATTGGGAAGGCTTCGAGTGGATTGACTTTCGCGATGTGGACCGGAGCATCCTCGCCTTTATCCGCTGGGCCGAAGACAAGACCGAGCCTCTTATCTTCGTCTCGAACTTCACCCCGGTTTCCCGCGAGGGCTACCGCGTCGGCGTCCCCAGGCTCGGTTTCTACAAGGAGCTCATCAACAGCGACGCCGAGGCCTACGGCGGGGGCAACATCGGCAATACTGGTGGCCTGCCGGCCGACGATATCCCCTGGCAGGGGCAGCCGGCTTCGATCCTCATCACCGCGCCGCCGCTGGCAACGGTCATCCTCAAGCCCACGAGTTGACGCTCGCGGCAACCCGAACCACCACAAACGCCCGCCCCGCCGTTCATTCACGGCGGGGCGGGCGATGTGATTGGGAGAAGAGTGTGCGCTACGGCTGCCAGGTGAAGGTGTAGGTCTCGCTGGCTGCCTGCTCGACGTCCCCCTGCTCGCCCGGCGCGACGATTCGCACGTGCCAGCGGTAGATGCCGGGCTCGCCCTCCAGCATCCCGGTCCAACTGCTCTCCCGCAGGCTCGCCAGGCCGCGCGGCTGGCCCTCGTACGGCCAGACCTCCAGCACGTAGCGGGCGGCAGCGGGCAGCTCGCTGGTGGGCTGCCACGCGAAGCGCTGCTCGGCGCCCGTGACGCGCAGGCCGTCGGTTGGGATGAGTAGTTGCGGCGCCATCACCCGTGGCGCCGCTGTCGCCGGAACGGCTGTGGGGGTGGCGGCCGGGAGGGGTGGCATCGGCGAGGGTGTTACCCGCACAGGTGTGGTTGACGTCGGTGGGTGCGTGGGGGTGGCGGAGGCCTCGGGTCCAGAGAGAGCCTGCATGGTCTCCGCCAGCGGTGCCAGGACGGCCAGCCGCGGCGTCTCTGGCGCGCTCGTGGGAAACACCGTAGGAGCGGCTGGCCTGGGCTCAGGCGGATCGGCGGTCGCCACCCGAGTCGGTATCACCGTGGCGGTGGGGATGACGATCGCAGCGACTGGCGGCGGGGGATGGGTCGAGGTCGGATCG
>DOUV01000394.1 GCA_003520455.1 Chloroflexota bacterium
AATCAACACGAACAGGGTGAGGATCAATGAGATAATGAACGCAACCAGGATGACAACAACTGTATCCATGGCCCACCTCCTCTCCCTCAGGCCCGGGATAGTCTCTCATCTCTCTTGGAATGTATCACATCTTCAACTAGAAATCAACAGATACACAACACAAAGTTGTCACAATTTTTGACAATCAGTCGGCGTCCGCGGCGGACGCCGGGGGCGGGCCACCTGCCTCCGACGGTGCGCCTTGGGCGTCGGGCGCGGGCAAGCAGAGCGACCGGGGAAGTTCCGTCAACGAGGAGAGCCACGAGTGGTAGCTCGTGATGAGAATTGGATGGTGGTGGCAAACTGAGATCAGGTCCAAAGGGCGGGAGGAAGTCGCATCGCGCACGACCACGGTGGAAACGCCGCGCTCAGGACGCGCGCCGAAGGCGCGAGAGGCAGCGTTGCCCGGCTCAGAGCGCACGGCCTGCTCACGGGATCGGAACCGGCCTTGGGGAAAAATTACTCGCGGAGGGTGTACCCCTCACCCCGAACGGTGATGAGCCAGTCGGGATTGGCCCGGTCGCGCTCAATCTTCTCGCGGAGCCGCTGCACAGTGGTGTCGAGAACCTTGCTGTCGGGTTTCAACTCTTCGTCGCCCCAGATGGCCTGAATGAGGTCGGCACGGTTGCAGGTCTGGCCACGCCGCTCGAAGAGGTAAGTCGCCAGGCGCGCTTCGGTGGGGGTCAGTTGGATCCGCTGGCCCTCGACGGTAACCCAGCGGCCATCGAGCTGGAGGTCCGCCTGGTCGCGGGCCTGACGCACCCGCTCGCGCAACCAACCGGTGAAGAGCGTCCCAAAGGGCGCGGTACCACCATTCTGGTCAACGGTCAGTGCCCGGCTCTGCAGGCGGGGGAGGGCGGCCAGCGCTGCGAGGCTGTGGACACCATCACTCACGAGCACCCCGAGCGCCTCACGCTCGCCCTCACTAACATGGCGCCAGATGCTGCGGAAGAGACCGTCAGCATCCGGCCGGACGCGCGCCGCGATGGCCTCGAGGGTCAGCAACTCCCCTTTGGTATGCAACTCCCACATGGCGCTTCCGGCCATCTTGACGAGATCGGGGTGGCGACCGGTCAGCGAGAGCACCTGCTCCACCAGCCCCGGCGGCCAGGTCACGCCCACCCTGGCGGCCGGAGCGCAGAGCAACTCACGGGCCTCTTCGGGTGGCAGGAGACCGAGGGCATGGGTGGAAAAAATGTTGTAGAGCGGCGAGACCCGCCCGTGTTCGTCGAGCAGTTCAAAGAGGGGTTCGAGGCTGGCCGTGACGTAGGCCGTGTTGGTCTGCATGACCAGCGAGCGCAGGAAGTAGGCCATCTGCGGATCCCAGGCAGTCGTGGAATCGAGCTCGTCGAGCAGGAGGACCAGGCGGTACCCGCCGCCATCCAGGGTGTAGACGTAGTCCGTGAAGAGCTCACGCACCTCGGGCCAGTCGCTCGCGCTGCGCGCACGGGCGGCGTATTGATCGAGCACGGTCAGGTCCGGGTCGTCGGCGAGTCCCTGGCACCTGACCTCGCGGTGGATCGCGCGCATCAGATGGCGAACAACGGCTTCGGACGAGGGGCGCGTGCCGGGCGCCACCGAGACCAGCGCCAGGTCAACGTAGACGATGAGCAGCGGCGCGAGGTCTCGGAAGAAGCCGGGCGCCCGCCCGCGGGCGCCCTCGGGGTGAGCGATGAAGCGCAGCAGCGAGGTTTTGCCGATGCGCGGGAGGCCGGTGATCGAGCAGCACTGCGGACGGGGGGCGGTAATCCGCTCGAGCACCCAGCGCACATCAGCGGTACGTCCGTGAAAATTGGCCGGATCGGCAACAGGCGTTCGTTCGAGATATGGATTGAGGGTGTTTGTGTCGATCATGAAAATCTCCGGTTGTTGATCCTTGCGTCGATTCGTGATGCGCGATACCTGCTGAATCACTCAGACATCACGCATCACGACTTCTGCTGCGCAAGCGGCACAAGCATCAGGAACACTACACTTGTTCGTGAGCCACCTGCATCAGGGGATGGTGCTCGGCAAACCAGTGGCGGAAGAGACTCACCCGGTACCGATAGCAGAGTTGCGCATCGCAGGCGGCACGCTCCAGGGTCTCGGCCCGGTACAGTCGATTCAGCGTCTCGAGTAGCAGCGCCGGCGGCAGCGCCCGCCCGTAGCTGTTGAGGCGACGATTGATTTCGGCCGCAGTGAGCCCGCTGGCGCGCCGCCCGGAGAATGGCGGGGCGGGGTGGCAGGCATCCTCAGCCGCCAGGGCGGCTAACACCAGCCGTTCGGCGGGATCGCCACGCTGCCAGAGGTGGGCAAACTCGGAGCCATTCGACTGGGCCTGGCGCCGGACGATTGTCTCGATGTCACTCGCCAGGACCTGCCGGCGCCGCTCTCCGTTGAGATGCGAGATCAGGGCAGCCCCCAGGATCTGGAGATAGTAGGGATGCCCGCCGGTGGCGTGCAGCAACTCTTCCACCGCCCCAGGATTAAAGTAGACCTGGCCCCGCAGGGGGTCCTGCACCAGGTGGCGGGCACTCTCCGGGTCGAGGTGGCCGAGGCGGGCCTCCTGCGTGACGTTGAGCAGATCGGTGACGCCCTCGGCGCGCAGAATCTCCGCCATGTCATCCGAGGTGGCGACGACGAACACCAGGATCTCGTTGTGCTGCATAATACTGCGCAGGAGGGCGAAGAAGTTCGGGTCGAGGTGATCGGCCTGGACTGCCTCGACGAGCACCCCGAACTCGTCGATCGTCACCAGCACTCGCTTGAGCGCATGGCGGAGCTGGTCGGCCACGGCTTCGAGGTAGGTCAGAAACGCGTTTCGGGGATCGGCGGCGATCTCGCGCTGGCCGGGGGGTGGGATGCGGTCGGTCGGATCGAGGGCGCGCCCGATACAGCGGCAGAGGTAGCGAATGACCTCCTCGGCCGGGCTGAAGGCTACGCTCTGCAAATCGGCGTAGACCGGCCGATACTGTGCGCGGATGGCCTTGCTCTCACCCAGCTGTTTGAGGAAGCTGGTTTTGCCGATACGCCGGGGGCCTCGAACCAGCAGGCTCGAAGCCGGGTGCGGGCTCAGCAGGCGCGTCTCGAAGGATTCCAACTCCTCGCTCCGCCCCCAGAAGCGCCCTGCGCCAAAGACTGGGCGGCCTGGGCTGAAGGGATTCGGCAACGGTTGGGGCGGCGCCAGAAAGGCCGTCAGACGGTTGACGACGTCAGCCGCCTCTTGGCCATCGACCTCAACTCGAACGACGCCGCTGACCGCCCGAATCGTGTTGGTCAGATGGCCAAGCTCCAAACTGTTTGGGACTTCCACGACAAGGGTAAACTCAGCCATCGCCCCCTGGCGCTCCCCCCGGATGCTGGTGATGTCGATGTTCCCGCTACGGACCGCACCGCTGAGATCGTGGAGAAGCCCCACGCGATTGACAGCGCGCACGCGCAGATGCGGATGCAACCACTCGACGCGCTCGGCCCGCCAGACAAGCGGGACCAGCCGGTCCTCATCACGGGCGTTGGAGCAGTCGGCGGTGTGCAACTCAATGCCCGCCGGGGTCAGCAGACCGACGATGGCACTGTTGACCGCGGGCGAGCAGCAGAGCGCCGGCAGCAGCGTCTCCTCACTCCAGGCAGGGAAGCGATGCGCCACCTCGGGCGCCGGCTCGATATGGGGGAGGGTACGGTGTTGGCTGCGATGGAAGATCAGGCGATCCACGATCTCGTGGGCGGTAAAATCACCCTGGGCGACCGCTGCGTAGAGCTCATTGACTGTGCTGCCCAGCTCGTGCGCCAGCGCTGCGACCCGACTCTCGTAGGCCTTCAGCAGCCGCCCGCGGGCCCGCAGCTCCTTCTCGAGCAACCGGCGTCCTTTCTGGTCGGGCCGCCGGTTGAGCTGCGCCTGAAGCTTGCTGCGCGCTTTGGGAGTGACCACCCAGTCGAGCCACTCCGGATCGGGCCACTCCCGGCTGAGATCCTTCTCGATCTGCACGACGTCACCGTTGTGCAGCCGCTCGCTCAACGGCACCGCCCGTCCGTTGACGAAGGCGCGTCCGGCCTGGCGGCCGAGATCGGTGTGGATGTAATAGGCAAAGTCGAGGACGGTCGCATCCACCGGGAGCGACTCGATCAGGTCGCGTTGGGGCGTGAAGACGATAATAGTTCCGAGGTCAGGCGCATGGCGGCGCAGCGAGGCCACGAAGTAGCGCAGCACCTCGCGCTCGCGCGGCTCCCAGTCCGGCGCCGCTGCCTCAAGCGGAC
>DOUV01000902.1 GCA_003520455.1 Chloroflexota bacterium
TTCCGGCCGGGAGTACGACGACCCGAATATTCGCAGTGGTGGCAGTTTCGGCGGCTGAGCATGACCAGCCGGGACCTCGGGACGCTGATCGCGCGAATCTTGCGCTGAAAGCCCACAACCACAACACCATCGGGCCGCCGTCCCAGCGCGGCGGCCCGATGGCGCCTTCTTGAGTGCTGGCGGGATTCCGCTAGCGAACAGACCGCGGACTGCGGTTCTTCGCCAATGGCAAAAATGTCGCGACTTGCGGCCTTTGAACGCAGGCCGGCTGAGTGATCACGGGACTCCTGTACCTGGCAGCCGTCCTCGCCACGGCAGCGCCAGGCGCGGGCGCCATTTGTGACGAGTGGCAAGCCGCCGTACAATCGGCAAGGTGGGCCGGCACAGACGGGTCCATTGTTGTGGCACCGCACGCCCCTTGTCACCGTCCGGAAGGAGTCGTCATGCTGAAGCGCATCATCCAATTCGTCGGTCTCACGATCGGCCTCCTCATCGGCTGGCGCCTCGGGATCATGATCATGGAACACACTGCGCCGCGCCGCCTCACGCGTCAATCCGCAACCGAGCCGGCGCGAACCGGCCTGTCCCCAGCGTCACCTCCACCCCACCCCCAAAAGGAACCCTCGTCCCTATCAGAAAGTGCCTCCTCCGACGGTCTCGAGGGCGAGACGATTGCTTACTGTGTGGGCTGTCGCAAGAAGCGCCAGGTCGTCAACGGCTACGAGGAGCGTCTGGCCAACGGACGATTGGCACTCAAGGGCGAGTGCGCTGTGTGCGGTCGCACGGTGGTGCGCTTTCTTCGCGAGGGTTAGGAGCCCGGGAGCGGCCTGCACGCACGCCGGGACGACAAGCCTGCGCGCCCTGCTGGTGTTCGACGAGGGTTTCGGCTTCTTGCCACCGGTGGCCGAGCCAGCTGGCAAGCGCCCGTTGCTGACATCGAGGCGTTTCGTGAGGAGGCCCGGCCGGGACTCTCCGAGATCGCTGCCCGTTGGGCCGAGGCCGCCCGGACTGTCGAGGAGTACATTCTCACGCCGCGCAAGAGCGACATGGCCCTGAACTTCTTCGGCGTTGGCTGGGTCCCAGTCTGACAGGTGGAGTGGGCCGGCCGCCGCTCGGATAAGGTCGAAGTCGGCCGAATCGAAGCCTTCTAGCCGCGCACCCAGTCCACCTGGTGCCAGCACGCCTCCTGGCCGACGACGAAGCCCCCGGTGTTCAACACCTGAACCGGTGGGCTCAGCGCCGCCCCGCTGGGATCCACGATCTGGACGGTCCAGGTATCGCGCACCGGGCTGATGGGGAAATTGTAATAGCCGAGGTCAGGCGCCTCTTTGCTGGACGCAACCCCCAAATCGTTGCCGTACTGATCCCAGACGTGGACCAACACGCCCGGCAGCAGGTTGCCGGCGCTGTCGCGGATGTAGCCGTAGATGTAATGGCCATTGCACCCTCGGTCGAAGTCAGGTCGCTGCAGCGCTAGCTGGAAGGGGAAGGCCGGCGTCGCCGTGGGCACCGCCGTCTCCGTTGGCGGCACGGTGGGTGTGACATCGGGCGGAGCCGTGGGTGTGGACAGCGCCACTGCGGTCGGCGCCGGAGGTTGCGTCGCGACGGCGATGGGCGGAAGCGGCGTCGCCGTGGGTGACATTGGAGGGAGCAGTGCCGGCGTGGGCGGGACGAAGCGGGGCGTCTCGCTGGGGATTGCTGCCAGTGGTGTCACAGTCGGTAGCCCCGTGGCGACGACAATCGCCGTCGGCCGGAGCACCTCGGTCCCACCAAAGCTCACCAGACTCCCACCCCCTTGCACTGCCTGATAGGCCCAGTAAGCGCCCCCACAGACAATCACCAAGATCAAGAGAAAAGCCAGCGCCGTGCCGCGACTCCCCACACAGACCTCCTTGCTCAATGGGACGATAATATCACGAGCGCGTTCAGCAGCAAAGCTGTAGGACTGTTATCCCAACCGCTTTTCCCAGAAGTCGGCTTCTTTTCAGCCAGCCACTTTGCTATAATCGCATTATCCCAAGGAGGTGTAGTATTCTCCCTTTGTCAACGGCGATTGATCGGGATATCTGGCGCGGGCGCTGGCTCTTCCTGCTGGTCGTGGTCGTGGCGACCGGGGCAACCGCACCCCAGCAACTCCGCGTGGTCGCCCCACTCATCGTCGCAGTTGTGCTGGCGCAGTTCGTCATTGGCCTGCCACCCTTCTTCCGCCGGCACGGGGCGACAGTCTCGGCGGTGGGGCTGGGAATTGATACTGTGACTGTGGCGACAGCGGCGGTAGCGACACACCTCCCGGTGACTCACATCGCCCCGCTCGCGCTGGTGCCGACTGGCCTCATCGCGCTGCGCTTTGGCGCCCCGGTTGGCGTCGCACTCGTCTCAGTCCTTGGGCTGATTGTCTTTGGTGCTCATCCGACCGGGGCGTCGTTAAGCGGCACCATCTTCCCCTGGGTGGCGGTGGCCGTCAGTGCCGGGCTCATCGGAGTGGTGGCGGCCCTTCCTCGCCGCGCCCAGCACTCGGCCCTGGCCACCATTCCAGAGGGGCTGGCGGCCGAACTGCTCGCGCACCTGGGCCAGACCCTCGCCAACCAGACCGATCCCCACCGTATCCTCGAGATCGTGTTGGAGACCGGATCTCAGATCGTTCGCCCCAACCGGCCGAGTCAGATTCAAGCCCTGGCGCTGGCCTTCGTGCCTGGGGAGCACAACCAACTCAAAGTCGACGCCCTCCTCCGAGTCGATCCCAGCTACCGCGGCCGGCGATTTACAGCCGACCGCGGGATCTTCCACGAGGTCCTCGCTACCGGTGACACCGTCCTGACCGATAGCCACCAACCGCCGCTCGACCAACTCGGCGCCCTGCGCGGTTTGCAGATCGTGCTCCTCCCCATCCAGACCGCCCTCGATTCCTACGGGCTGGCACTCTTCGCCGGCCGGGGTGAGCTTGGTCTGGATCGCGAGGGTGACTCCCGCTTCGAATTGTTGCTGGCGGCGATCGGGCAGTGCGCCCTGGCGCTTCAGAATGCGGGGTTACAACAGGAGGTCCGCCGCGAACGCAGCGAGATCCTGCTCAACGAAGAGGAGTCGCGCCACCGCCTGGCTCGCGATCTCCACGATGGTCCTGTCCAGCGCGTGGCCGCAATCTCAATGCAACTCGAATTCATCAAGGTGCTTCTCGATCGCCAGCCGGAGCGGGTGCCCGCCGAACTCGAGGCGGTGCAGGCCCTGGCCCGCCAGGCCGCGCAGGAGATGCGTACCTTACTCTTCGCCCTCCGCCCGATCACGCTCGAGAGCAATGGCCTGGAGGCCGCCATCGAGCAGTTCGTTCAGCGGTTGCACGATCAGGAAAAAGTCAACATCCGCCTCGAGGCCAATTCCATTCCGCGGCTGGATCTGGCAGTCGAAGAGACGGTCTTCGCCATCGTGCAGGAGGCGGCCGGCAACGCCAAGAAACATGCCAACGGGGCGCCAATCGTCGTCCGCTTGATGATCGACGGTGGTTTCTTGATCGCCCAAGTTGAGGATAAGGGGCCCGGCTTCGATCTCCAGAACATCCGGGCGCGCTACGGCTCGCGCGCGAGCCTGGGGCTCATCAACATGCAGGAGCGGGCCCGGATGGTTGATGGCCGGCTGGCGATCGATTCGGCGCTCGGGCAGGGGACCGTCGTGAGCCTGGCCGTCCCTTTCTCTGCATCCGCCTGAGGATTGCGGTTCTTCGCCCCTCCGGCCCGCGAGCCCCACAGGGAAATCAGAACGCCGCCCGTACGGGCGGCGTTCGGCGTGGTCACTTGTTGACGGCTCAGTGCTGCTAGACACCCAATACGTGGAGAACACCCATACCGCCAAAGAGCAGTCCGGCCAGCACCAGAATCCGCATCAGATCTTTGCGGACGTAGGCATACTCGGATGAAAAATCGGCATGCACCACCGGTGTCGGGGATCGCAAGCCACGCGGCGCGGATGCCGCCCTCGTCGGGGTGCCACCCGCCACGGTCCGCTCCATCGTCTTCTGCTGGGGGACACGTCCCCCTGGATTACTGCGCGGCACCTGCGGGGTGCGCCGCTGTCGTTTCTTCGCCATCACTTCCTCCAAGATCGCCCGTTCGCATGCCCGTCTAAGTGTACCAGATTCCCGGTGGGTTGCAAAACGATTCGCCTCAAACGTGTAGAGCGCAGAAGTGTGGGCGAGTTTGGGAGCGCCGCCCCACACGCCGGGCAGATCAGGCCCGGCGCACGCAGGCTGCCCACTTTGTGGCGCGCTCGCCTTGGGGGACAGGCCCCTGCAGGACTGCCCCCATCTCCCCCCGGCCCGGCGGGTGTTTGCCGCTGAGTGCGGTGACGTCCTCGGGCGTGGCGCTGACGTTCACAGCCATGGCCTGGTCAGCCCTCGGCCCACGCCTGCCTTGTCCGCTGGTTCACCCAGGTGCCGGCGCCAAGGGCCCCGCCTGATCATGGCTCGCCCCCGGATCTCCTCGAATCCCC
>DOUV01000786.1 GCA_003520455.1 Chloroflexota bacterium
TCTCTCGCGAGGTTCTGTAAGAACAGTGATCTTCAGTCCCTCACGTGAACAAGGAGGCCCGCTGCAGGAGCGGGCCTCAACCATTTTGCGGGGCGTTCAGGGCAGGGACGCAGGCGCTTGACTCCCCTTCATGACAATCGGCAGGTAGATCCGGTTCCCGACCGGTCGCACGTCAATGTAGGTCGTTGAACGGATCGTGGCCGAGGCACCCCCTCCATCGTTCAGGCCAACGCCTGTCCCCCGGACACTAATCACCCAGGCGGTGCTTTCGTCCTGCGGGCCTCCGAGCACGACCAGATCGACCGTCGCGACCGTCTTACAGGCGGGTGCTTCTGGTAACGAGACCATGCTCTCGCTGTGCGCGGCGAAGTTGATCTCCCCCTCGATATTGTCGAACCCCAACGCGTCAAGCTGTCCGAATTCCCCGCCGACAGGTATCACCCGCTCGACTTTGAGCTGGGCCGGCTTGAATCGCGCCCGGTACGCCACGCGCGTCGCTGCCGTCGTGTCGCCCGCGCGCGACGAGACACAAATCGGCAATGTGATCTTCTCGCCCACACCGACACCGGTGGCGGCGAGAGGCGCCGAGTCGAGCATAACGACGGGGTCGGTCAGGGTGGGGGCCGGTGGTGGTGGGTAGGGCGGTGGCACGCCTGGTCCGGGCGGGACGGTCGGGCCAGGCGTCACAGACTCGGGCCGAAGACCCGTAAAGAGGTTTCGATTCGTGCGACAACTGGCGACGTTCGCGTGTGCGCCGAGCAACCACATCTCGCCGGCCACTCGAGCGTAGATCGAGACTCGAGCGTTCGGGGAGGGCTGCTCGTAGGTGAGTTCATAGCGCCCGGTGGCATCGCTGGTCGTTTCGACGCTTGCGCCCCCGGGCACCACGAGCATGACCTGAGCATTAGCAAGCCCGCGACCGTCGTGATCACTGACGTAGCCGGAGATGGTGCAAGAGGCGGTGGTACGAGTAAGCGCAGGTGTCGCCACCAAGCCAACGCCGAGAGCGAGGGCCAGAAGCGCGACCATGAAGTGGGAGGGACGGCGAAACGAATCCTGCATCAGCCTGTCCTTTCTACGAGATCGCGGAAGACTACCACACGACGGCTGTTATTATACAACTGACGGGAACAAGCGCGAATCGTTACTTCACATCCAACACCTCACATTCTGTTGAAGCAAAGCGCTTGATACAACTTGAAAATAGTTTGCGCTCAAATTGGAGTCACGTGCGCGGGCCGGGTACAACGTACTTTCCGAAGGGCAGCGCATCTTTCTCCCGCTATGAGCGAACTATTAAGGGGCGTGCCGGCTGCTCGTCTGCTTGCAGAGCACTCGCAGATGATGGAACTGGCTCTATCGCGGAAGAGCGCCGCCACACGCTTCGTGTCTTATCAACCACCTCCTGATTGCAGCCGCGCCTGGTCATCCTTGCACTTTTCGGCTCCCATGACTATCATCCTCGTTATAGTCGCACCGCTCGCTCTGACGACCCCACCCGACACTGCGGTTGATTGACCCTCTGGTTCCAGTGCAGGATGCTTCGACCCGATGCCATGACAACCACCGACCTCAGCGCGCTACTTGCCGCCTGGAAGGTTGCCGCCGAGCAGGATGAGGCCCCGGGCGGGCACTCCTTCGCCGATATTGCGGCCCGCGAGGCCATGATCCAGACGCGCATCGAGGCGTTGCGAACCTTCCCGCCTTCGTTCGATAGCCAGGACCTCGATGCTGTACTGGCGCAGCTTCACAGCGCCCGCCGCATGCGCCGCCAGATCATTGAGGGGAACGATCTGGACGTGTTGGTTCCCACCCTACGAGCCTTTCTCTTCGACGAGGAGCCGCTCGAGACCAGGTTCGCGACCTACCCGGCCCACATCCGCTATGCCGGTCTGCCAATTCTAGGCGAACTTTTCGGCTGGGTCCACCCCGACCGTTACCCACTCTACACCCAACGGGCCCTCGCCGCGTTGCGCCACCTCGGCTGGAGCGTGCCGGCGCGCAATTATCCGGCCTTCAACGCCGCCTTCGGTGCCCTGCGCCAGGCCTATGAGGCTACGGGCCTGCGATTGGCTCCCAAGTTGCCTCTCAACCTCGAGATTGACCAATTCCTCGCGTGGGTGGTCAGTGTCCGTGCGGCGGGATCACCATCGGATGGGTATGCTGGGTCCAGGCAGGCCGGGAGCCGGGAAGGCCCGCGTGAGGCCATCTCCACGCCGCTACCTGCCGGCCCGCGGCTGAGTGCCATCCGTGAGTACGGGGCGCCGTACCAGGCCGGCCCGGTTCCACCCGGGGAGTGCTGGCCTGATGCGCCCCTTGTGCCGCCCACGACGGAGCGGCTGGCCGAGGCCGAGGGTGCTATCCGGGCGCAACTCGCCTTGCCGGCCGATATCGTGCGGCGCGCGGCCGCCCACCTGGTCGCCGGCCGCCACCTCGTGTTGACCGGAGCTCCCGGTACCGGCAAGAGCCACCTGGCCCAACTCCTGACCCGCGATCTCTTCGGCTACGCACCGATGCTGGTCACGGCCACGGCTGAGTGGAGCGCGTTCGACATTGTCGGTGGGCTGGTGCCGGTCACCGACGAGCGCGGCGCCTTACACTATGCGATCCGCCCAGGCTACGTCTACGAGGCGCTGCGCCGCAACTGGCTCCTCGATCCTGCGGGTCTGCCGGCCCGCGACGCTGAGGGCCGTCCGTTGCGACGCACCGTCAGCCTGGCCGGTCTGCCGGCGTGCGGGCTCTGGTTGATTATTGACGAGTTGAACCGCGCCGATGCCGATAAAGCATTTGGTGAGCTCTTCTCAGCGCTCGAGAGTGGCGCGCTGCGTGTGCCCCGGCCCGGCACCAGCGGCACGGTGATGATTCCGCTACCGCAAGACTTTCGCATCATCGCGACGCTCAACACCCGCGACCGCCACTTCTTGTTCACCCTCAGCGATGCGCTCAAGCGGCGCTTCGCCTTTCTCGAGCTGGCGCCTCCCGCCGGGCTGCACGAGGAGCGTGAGATCCTTCTGCGCCGGGTCCGCACCAGCCTTGTCGAGGCCGGGCTCACCGCGCCAGATGAGGCCCTGGCCACGGCGGTTGATCGGCTGCTCTCCTTTGCCCAGGTCGTGCGAGCCTTCCACCCGCTCGGGAGCGCCCCGCTCCTGGCCGCGCTCCGCTACGTGGGTGCCGCGCACAGCCTCTTCGGGCACTCCGATGGGCCACGCCTCGTGGACCAGGCGGTAGTGGCGGAGGTGCTCCCGCAACTCGAGGGGCTTCGCGAGTTGCCGCTGGCCCTTCTTGCCGACCTGGCCGCGGGTCGCCGGATGATGGTTGTGCCCCGGCTGGAGCGGGAGCTCCTTGCGGCGGGCGCACCG
>DOUV01001061.1 GCA_003520455.1 Chloroflexota bacterium
ACCCTGCGCTGCCTGCCAGGCCTCGTCCCAGACCTCGGCTGCGGCCTGGCCCTGTGCCACGAGGCCCGCGCCGATGTCCACCAGCGCGGTCACCTTGAGGTCATCTGCCTCGATGCTGTCGCTGAAACGCCGGGCACCACCGGGGGAGAGGGGAGCGAGGACAGCTACCGTCTCGGCTCGCAGGTAGTCGCGGTCGTGCTCAGGTGCCATCAGCACAGTCTCTTCGATCAGCTGCACCACGCGATCCGCGCCGGGATCCTTGCGGCGGGCTAGAGAGCCCAGGGCCGTAGCGTGTGCGCGAGTGCGAAGAGAGACGTCGCGGATCTCCTGCGCCAGGAGTTCGGCCCCGTCAGGATCCTCGGCGGCCAGGCTCTCGGCCATTTGCAAGAGTGCCTTGTCGCTGTAGTAACGCCGCTTTACAAAGCCAGCGCGGGTCATGGCCACCTCGCGCAGGGTGGTCACCACCTCGCGGCCTCTTTCGGCCAGCCAGGCCCGGTAGCTTGTCGGGAGGTCTGCTTCGCTGTCAGCCAGCTGGCTCACTTTGGTATCCAGCCTGCCGGCGGCCTCTTCATCGCCCGTCTGCCGCAGCAGTGTGGCAGCATCGGCCAACTGCTTGGCCTGGAAACCGCCGTCTGCTGCCTCGGCCGCCACGATGGCGCGCTCCAGCACGCTGCGGCCCTGGCCCTCCTCACCGGCGGCGAGGAGTGTCTTCGCCAGGTTCAACAGCGTGATCGCGTAGAAACCCTCGCCGTCGCGCGGCACCCGCTCGGTGGCCTGAAGCCGGGACTCGAGCGAGGCCGCCTCCACCGGCGGCAGCGGAGGCTCAGGTGACATCCGGCGCCGGGCGGCGACGTAATCGGCAGTGTGCTCGGCGAACACCGACTCGATACCGGCTGAGCCGATCTGCGCTGCCACGCTCTCGGCCTCGACGAAAACCGCCTCGGCGCGGGAATCGCCCGCGCGGGCCAACTCCGCGGCAACGTCGGCCAGGGCACGAGCTTTGGCGCCGATCGTGTCGATGGGGGTGTGGTCGATCACCCAGCGCGCCTCCGGCGCCGTCTGCGCGACCATATTCGCCGCGCTGGCGAATTCCCGCACACCGGGGTCCGCGTCGACCGGCATCTCGCGGACGCACGTCAGGGCCGCATCGAAGAGGCGGCGGCCCTGATCCGGATCCGAGGCGGCCCGTAGGCGTGCGATCCGGGCGAGCGTGCGCGCCCGGTCATCGAGGCCGGGAATGGGCTCGGCCGAGTGCTCGGCTGCCTCGAAGAGTGCCGCTGCCTGGGCGTTTCCCTGCTCCGCCAGGACCGCCGCGGCCCGGGCCAGGGCCTCCGCCCGGTTCACGGCGTCGTCGTCCCGGTGCGGGATCTGAGCGGCCACCTCACGGGCCAGGTCGAGATTATCGGCAGTTGCGTCCACCAGAAGCCCCTCGACGATGGCCTGGAGCCCTGGTCCCTTTCGGCCGGCGTTGAGATGGACCAGGTTGAGTGCCCGAGCCCACTGCCCGGCGCGCGCCAGGTCGCGGAGGAGATCGGGCGGTACGTCGGCGACCATCGATCCCAGGGTCGCGTCGATCAGGCCACAGCGGGCCAGTTGCGGCAGCCCGGCGGCCGGCCCCTCGTCCAATGCCGCGTCGATGGCTTCGGCCAGGTCCTGGCTGAAGATAGTGTCCGAGCCGAACCGCGTGCGCTTCGCCCGGCGGGCGGCCGGGGTGATAAGGGCGTAGAGGCGGGGGAAGGCCTCGGGCCCGGCGCGACGGTCGTGGTAGGCCAGATTGCGCAGGGCGTACTCGTCGTCGATGCGGCTCGGATCTGGAAAGCGGGCGTGGATGCGATCGGCGACCTGGGCGTGGTAGCGCTGCGGGTCGAACCAGTCGTCGGGGTTGTCGATCTCCGAGGTCAGGAAGTCGGCGAACGCCCGGTGGTACCAGCGGTAGGCCGGCAACTCGCCGGGGCGCTCCCGGCGGTCGAGGAACAGGCTGGCCGTTTCCAAGACGTCGTCGCCGGTCTCGCGGTCGACCCCGGCGAGATCGGCGAGCTGTCGGGCAGTGAGCGGGGCCCGGGCGACGGCCAGAACGCCCATCACCGGCCGGTAGCGCTGGCGCCAGCCCTCGCGCCCGGCCTCCTGCTTGATCCGCCGGAGTTGATCGCGATAGTGGCCGGTAAGCCCGGCCGGGAGCGCCGAGAGATCCAATCCCGCCTGGCCGGCACGGATCGCGTCGAGGAGCGATCTCAGATACAGGAAGTTGCCCTCGCTCCGCTCGACCGCCTGATCGACGAACTCGGTAGCGGAGAGGCCGGCACCCGCGATCGCCTCACTCACCGCCGGCTCCTCGAGGGCTTGCTTCAGGCAGGCCCGGATGTCGGCCAGATTCTCCCGGCGCTCGCCGTCGAGCGGGAAACGGGCGAGGCCGGCCGGCTCGAGCTGAAACGCCAGATCCTCGAGTGCGGGGCCCGGGTTGGCCGCGAGGACGACGCGCGCGTTGTCCGCGGCCCGTAAACCGGCGACGAGGTCGCGGATCGTCGTCTGGCCCGAGTAGCTCGTCGCCTCGTCCAGCCCGTCGATGGCCAACACCACGGGCCGCCTGTCCCGCTCCGCCAGGCGCTTGAGCGGGCGCAGAATCAATTTGCGCGCCAACTCCTCCACTGGCAGGCTCGTATACTGCTGAACAAGCACGCCGATGGCCGCGCCCCCGGCGGCGATCGTGCCGATCTCCATGTCGACGGTGACGCGCGGCGGGGCTTCGTCCTCCTCGAGGAGCCAGGCCCCAAACCGCGCGGCCAACTGCGCCCCGACCGACTGGGCAAAGGCGACGGGACTGACCCAGTCCAGGTCGTCGCTGCTGATAAAGTGGTGGACGTAGCTCTGCTCGGTGACCAGGTGGGCCAGAAAGGCCGTCTTGCCCACACCGGGCTCGCCGGAGAGCAGAAAGTAGCGCTTACTGTCGGCACGGAGGAAGTCCTCGACTGCTCGGCGGAGCCAGTCACGACCCACAAAGCCTTTCGTGCTCTTAGCGATCAGGTCGCCGTAGTCGATGATCTTCTGGGCAATCAGCGGGTGCGATCGCTCCGGGAGGCTCGCGCCGCAGGTCGGGCAGAAGCGGGCGCCCTCCGGCAGATTCGCGGCCCCGCAGTCTGGGCAGTTCATGGTTACTTCCTCTTTCTCGTTCAACCGGTGGACGTCAACACCGTCGCGCCGGCCTCCTGCAGTCCGAGCTCCCTCACCAACCGCTCCAGGCGCTGCCCCTTGAACCCCTTTGCCACCAGGGCACCGGCCAGCCGGGCCGCCAGAGCCGATTTGCCGGTGCCCGGCCCACCGGCGAGCAGGAAGACGCGCGACGTGCCGGTCTCCAGCCAGGCGTTGCGCCGGCGGAAGACCCACGCGCGGCCGGTAAAGTCTTGCGTCCGCCCGGCAATGAGTTTCGTGACGTCGATGGAAGGGACCGTCGGGAGCCCCTCCCTGTAAACCGGGCAGGAGCGCGCATCTTCCGGCAGTTCGCCGAAGCCGCAGTTTGGGCAATCCATCAGTGCCTCTTCCTTGACCTTCTACCCGTTCTTACCGCCACTTCCCCAACTCCCAGGGCCGCGCCGTCGTCAAGTGCGTCGCACAGATATCGATGGCTGTGGCAAGCTGAGCATCATCAAGCGCGCCGCGGCGCAGGAAAAGACCGACGAGTCGGCCGAGAACGGTGTCGAGGGTCGTCGCATCCGCCAGAGCCAGCGGCACCACTGTCTTCAGACCCTCCCAGTTCGGGTTCTCGGGCGGCCAGGCCCAGCGAGAAGAGACGTGGTCGATGTAGGCGAGCCGCGTGTCAGGATCAGGGATGGCATCCAGGGTTGTCAGCGCCACTTCGACGTCGGGTGTTTCCTGGTTCGCCCAGGTCAGGTAGTGCTCGACTAGCTGTTGGCGCTCGGCCCGGAAATCCGGTGCCCGCACCTGGCTCACCGCCTGCTCGGCCATGGCCACCAGCGTTGTGCCCCAGCCCCAAACCGGTACCTGGAGCTGATCCTGGCGTCCAAACTCCCAGAGGCGATTGGCGAGCGACAGCAGCGTGACGGTCCCATAGCCGGCGAACCCGCTGGAGAGACGCGAGACGCCCTGCAGCGCATCGAAGGCACCGACGGCGTCGCCGAGCCGGAAACGGGCGGCCGCGTCGGCGCTCCACGCCCGCATCGTGGTGCCCCAGCGGTCGTCGCTCTCACGCGCCTGCTTGAGGTAGTCGGAGAGTGCTGGTGCGGGACGGGCACGTTGCCCGGCAGCAGCTAGCAGAATAGACGGCAGATCGAAGGTGAAGGTGACACCCTCCTGATCCAGAGCGGCGCGGAGAATACGCCGCAGTCGTGGGCGTATCTCGCTCGGATCGGGGATAGCTAGCGTGGCGATGCCGAGTTCCACCAGGGCGATGTCCCGGTAGCGGGGATAGGGGTTTGTCAGCACCGGCTCCAAGGCCCAATCCAGGCTCTCCTGGCCGGCGGCGTCGGCAGCAAAGAGTACCAGTAAGTCCCGCAGGCTGCTTGCCCGGAACGCGAGCTCCTCTTCGTTGATGAAAGGCACCATGGAGACGGCTTCGGGATCACCTTCGTCGACCAGCCGTCTCAGCTCGGCCAGCCGCTCGCCCAGCTCGTGTGCTCGAGCCTGTAAGCTCTGCTGGTCGAGGACCTGGTGACTGAAGAAGGCTGCAAGCAGACCATCCGAGTCACGCTCCGGCGCCAATTCCACCAACCAGCTCCTGGCATCGCGCCCAGCGGCCGGCGACTGGTGGGCCAGGGTACGCGCGATTCGCACCAGGAGGACCTCGCAGAGTGGATCGGTTGGAGCCGGAAGGAACTTCCGAAATGCTGCCACGGCGGCTTGAGCAACCGCAATGTCGCCGACCTCGGCGGCCTCCCAGGCAAGGCAGAGCTGTAGGACCCGTGCCCAGGCTGGGGTTGCGCTGTAGTGCTCCGCGCGTTTCTGGGCCCGCTGGAAATCCCGCTTGTCGATGGCCTGGAAAATCGCCTCGGCTGTGCCCGCCACGCCCTTCGTCTGGCGGTAGGCGCTCACGCCGGCCAGCACTCGCACCGGCTCGTCGCGCTGGAGGGCGACATCCAGCGCCGTCCGCAGGTCGGCCAGGGTGGTGTAGTAATCGCCGAGCATCTCGCGCTGGGTGCGCTGGAAGCCCTGATCGAAGGCGACGGTGAACAGTTCTTCGGCTCGGCGATCGTGCTCCTCTGGCGTCTGGGCCGCATCCAGAAGCGACTGCAGGTGGCCGACCAGGTGACGGAGGCCGTAGGCGTCGAACCGTTCCCACCTCGCGTTCGGCCACGACCCCACCAGAGCACGATAGAAGTCTACGATCCGCCGGTGCTGCTCCCGTGCCTCGCACCAGTATTCCTCGGCCCGATCGCCGTCAAGGAGGAAGTCGGCGAAGGAGCGGTGGTAAAGGGCATAGGTGCGCCGCGTCGCCGGCTGAGAGTCGTCCGCATCGAGGAGTTGGCGCAGGGTCGTCAGGATGCTCCTGACGTGGGACGCGTTCATCCCGATAAAGCCGGCCAATTGCCCCTCGGTCAGGGCTTCCTGGGCGACGGCCAACGTGCCGAGAATCGGCGCGTACTTCTTCTCCCAGGCGTCCTGGTCATCTCCGACCAGTCGCTCCAAGAACTCGATGTAGATGGCGTCAAGCCCGGCCGGCAGCTCGTCGAGCGATTGTTGGGTGATTTCCTCTTGCTGTGAGGCCAGCATCTCAAGCAGAAAGGAGACACACAGGAAATTGCCATCGCTTTTTTCGCGCACCACTGTTGCAAACTGTTCGGTAGAAAAGCCTGCCGCCAGTTTGCCCGCCAGTGACGGCCGCCCGCCCAGCGTGCGCAGGACATGCTGCTTCACGTCGTCGCGGCTATTGGCCAGGTTGCCATTCGAGGTCAGGGAGAACACCCCGGGCTCCGGGCGATAGCCGCGCAGGATGCGCAGGATATCATTCTCCGGCCGCGAGGTCACGAGAAAGCGCAGACCCGCCGGCAGGTCCTTGGACCTGGCAAGGAGGGGGACGATGCCGACCCCATCTTTGTAAAGGAGGGCCTCGTCGAGCCCATCGACCAGGATCACGAGTTGCTGGACAGCGCCCTCGTCAAACAGGGTTTTGAGGGGATCGCGCAGGACGCGGATAAACGCTTCGTGCGGGGGAACTCCACCGACGTCGAGCCTGTTGATGATGATGCCGGTAACAGACCCGCCGGCCACCTGCTCCACACGCTGCTCTATCTCGATCCGAATCTGCCGATCCTTGCTCTGTTCCACGAGAATCCGGGCAAACGCGGGATGGTGGCGCGACAGCTGGAGGGCCAGCGACTCGGCGAACACCCGGGGGTTGATCCAGCGCCATTCCTGCGCCCAGCAGAAGTGGACAGCGCTGAGAAAGCCAGGTCTCAGCGCCGGTAGGGCGGCAGGCGGTTCGGCCTCGCCCTCCGAGAACTGGGTGAGCCGGCCGGCGATGGCTGTCTTTCCGCTGCCCGGCTCGCCCGTGAGGACGAAGAACGACGGTCCGTTGGACGTCGTTAACCAGTCGTTGATGGCCGCGAAGATCCACTCGCGGCCGGTGAAGCCACGGGTCCGCTCGTCGATATAGCCGCTAAAATCGATGACCGGCTGTACGCCGTTTTGCCCCATTGTTTCCCTGAGCTTCCTCGTCACGGGCCGCGATCTCAGACGCCCTCCGCCACCCCCAACGCCTTCTGGGCTGTCTCGCGCACGCCCTCGACTCGATCCGGGATGTTGAAGCCGAAGCGCCCGGCGAAGACGACGCGGCCCGAGTCGACGTGATCGTAGCCGGCGTAGAGGGTGTAGCCGAGCAGCCCCGAGGTCACGGCGGCGACGATCACCTGGGCGACCGGTGTCTTCATCATAGGCACCTGCTTGGCCACGGCGACGATCTTCAGCAGGCGCTCGACCTGCTCTGTCTTGACCCGATATTTCTCGGGCAGTCCTTCCACCGTCTCGGCCGCCTGATTGATGTCGTTCACATCGGCCTGCGTGGTCTTCAGCCAGCCGTCGACGTCCTTGCCGATGGTGTCGGGGGTGTAGATGCGGTTGACGAGCTGTTCGAACAACGCTGGCGTGCCCGAGCCCTCTTCGGGCTCCTGCTTGAGTTCCTCCAACCACTCGGCCACCTGCTTGCGCGCCTTCGCCTCGACGTCCTTCCCAAGCAGTGCCAGGACGCGGTCGTAGGCTTGCAGGAGCAGGCGGAGACCGGACAGCGCCAATCGCTGGACCAGCTCGCTCAGACCGGTGATCGCCTTGTCCAGCAGATCGGCGGCGTCCCTGCTGATCAAGGTGACCCCCTCGTAGAGAACGGCGGCGTCCATCAGCAGGAGATCACGCGCCGCGCGGCCCCCGACTTTGTTGGCCTGGCGACAGATATCTCGCAGGCTCGTTTCTACCTCCGTCTTGAGGTCTGTCTTGGCCCGCTCCGGCTCCTTTGGGCGGGCCTCGACAGCGCGGGTCGTGCGCGTCAAAAAGGGTTGCACGCCGGCTTCCAGCGGCGTCTCGAGCACGTCGATCAACTCATTGATGGATTGCTGGATCGTGGCCGTGCGGAGCGCGCGGGTCGCCCCGCCAGGCGCCGGACCCTCGGCCTCCTCCTCGGCGATCTCGAGGAGTCCGCGTCCGACCTCGAACTCGGCGATGGCCTGGGCAAGTAGCTTCATCTCGGCGGCTTCCCGGAGCGCGCGGTCCTCGGCATCGAGGTAGCCCGCGGTCATCCCGCCCAGGCGCTGCGAGGTGGTCGCCAGCGTCTCGGCCCGCTCTGCCAGTACCTCGGTCGGTGGTGCCTCCGCTCCCCGAGTTGCTGCGCCGGCGGGGGCCGCTTCCTCCGGCGGCGTGAAGAGGCCGCGGAGCTGCGACGTGTAAGCCGCGATCATGCTTTGATAATTTTGCTCGGTTGTCACTGGCAGCCTCCTCTTTTCATACAGGGGTGGTCAAAATAAATCCTCCGCACTTGCTCCAACGAGCCGGCCTTTGACGGTGGTGGCTTTTTGAACGATCTCGAACCCTCCGTGGATCCGCTTCGCCTCAATACCGATGACCTCGCCGCCTTGCTCGATGGTTTCAACCGTCTGCTGAATGATGCGACGGATCTGGTCTCTGGTCTCCGATTCGCGCTCGGAGAGCTTGGGGAAGAGTACGCCATTCGGCGAGCGCATGTACAGGACCGGCACTCCCCACTCGACGTCATCCTGGTTCGAGATGCCCAACATGGCTTGCCGGCCTGCCCATACCGCTTCGTCCACCGAGGCGCCACTGGCCAGGGTGGTGTAGAACATTTGGCTGAAGGCGGCGGCGTGCTTGTCGAGAACCTCGTACTGCATGGCCACGACAGCGGGGATGCCGCGCTCGATCAGGGCCGGCGCCAACGATGTCCAGGCGGTGACGCCGTCCCGGCGGCCCGAGTCGCAGGCGCCCAGGACGGCGACCCGGACACCGGCATTCTGCAGCCAGGAGGCCACGTCGCCGGCGGGCCAGAGAAAGGGTTCCCGGGTCTCCTTGTCCCTCACCACAGCGAGGTATCCCACTCCCACCGGCTGGTTGGTCTCAGGGTCAACGTCGACCTCCTGCAACTTGCCGTGACCGGCGAAGTGGAACAGATCGGCGCCTTTCACAAGCGCCGTGGTGATGTCGTTGACCGTCGCGTTCTCGATGAAGGGTTCCCACTCGATGCTGACCCCATCGACACTGAAATCGCGCAGCGCCTTCTCGATCACGCCCCGCTCGTACTTCAGGTCGAGCTTCCGGTAGCCATTCTCCGGGTTTGACATCGCGGCGACGAGGCGCAGTTTCTCCGGGGTGGCCGCGGCCAGCGTAGGATGCTCCTCCGGAAGCGCCTCGTGGCGCACCATGGAAATCTTGGGGTTGAGGATCAGGAAGTGCCGGCGATCCAGTTCGCCCTCGTGGAGCTGAAGGTAGCTAAATTCCCACGGGAGTTGAGCCAGCGCAGGCTCGCGGATCAGCAATCGCAGTCGCACGCCGCCGTCTTGACCGGCCTTGCTGAGAGCGTTCTTGAAAAGTTGGCGGATCTGCTCCGACGGCAGCAGCCGCGCCGTCAATTGCTCGCCGAGGGCGATCAAATCGGCGAGGTCAATGCGCTTGCGGTCCAGCCGGTCGAGGTTGTCTTCCAACTCGTCGCGGCCGTAAGGGGCCTCAGCCACCTCCGACTCGCCGACCGCCGGTGAGGACAACGCCACTTTGAATTTGTCGGTTGCCCGATCCAGGTCGCGAAGCTCCACGTTCAGGTCAATGTACTGGCGTTCTTTCGCCACGATCAACTCCTTTCCCGTGTGTGAGGTCAGAGGTTTCGATGGTGCTGCCCAGGCTCTATTCTCCGACCAGGTCAGGCTCTGCCTCGATGGCGATCAATTCCTCCAGCCTGACCGCCGGCTCGCCGACCGCCCGGACGAGAGCCCGAAGTTGGTAGTAGCCTTCGGTGTCCGGCGCCACCAGGCCCCCTTCATACCGCCCGGCGGTCTCGTTGCTTTCCCAGAGATGTGCCTCGGGGAGATGCTCCGAGGGCGCTGTCGGCTCCATTCCTGGTAATGGCTGGCGCCAGACCAGTTGGACCTTGATGCTGGCACCCGAGACGGGCGGCGAGCCTTCCCGATTCTCGTGGACCGTCGCCCAGAGATCGATCGTCTCGCCGGGACTGTAGACATCGCGGTCGGGCTCGAACATCACCGTCAGGCGCTCGGTGACGACAGCGGCCCGCGAGACAGCCCGGTACTTGTCGATCAGCTCCCACTCGAGGAACTCAAGCACGGCAGGGGTCACATAGATATCACCGTGCCCAACGGCGAAGGGAAGCTTCTCCCTGGCTTGAGGATGGACAGCGCTGTGCTCGGGGATGGTTCCGTCGCCGGCTTCGGTCGCCAGCCACCGGATGGCGCTCCAGAGCCCTCCGGCAGCTAGCGTCACCATACCCTGGGTGACGGTGGGGATCTTGCGGCCAAAGAAGCAGAGCGTCTCGACGCTTAACGTCGTGCCCAGTTCCTCGTTGAAGCGCCGGCCCTCCTCCAGGAGGTGGCGCTGCCGGTCGGTTTCGAGCCAACCCGTTCCGGCGAAGGGATTCACGGGCTCCTCGTTCCCGCTTCGGAGGAAAGGGGCCTGAACTGGGAGGAGTTGGTAGGCCGAGGGGAAGGTGCGGAAGAGGTCGCGACTGCGCCGGGGAATGTCGAACAGGTTGAAGCGTCGCCGGAACAGGGTGTCGAGCCCCGCGAACAACATCCACATCACCTTGGGCGTGCCGTCCCAGGGCGATCCCATGAGGAAGAGCCGGGCGACGCGGTCCTTGCCGCCCTCTTTCTCGATGTACCACCGCGCGACAAGCCCCCCGTTGCTGTGGGCAATGATCCAGGCCTCGTGGCCGGGGTGCCGGGCACTCCACTGTTCGATGGCCGCGCCGAGCTGGCGCGCGGAGAGGCGGTTGTCCTGACGCCAGTCGTATGGGAAGGTGTAGAGCACCAGTTCGCTCCCCGGGGCCGGGCCGAGCTGGTATCCGAGGCCTTGCAGGGCTTCGACCAGGCGGTTGTAGTGCTCCTGCTTGGCCCACGGGGGCACGAAAATCACCTCATCCATGACGCCCGCCGGCTCCAGATTCTCGTTGGGGTACGTGAGCGCTCCGAAGAGGTGATCGATCCAGCCATCCCACTGGAATGGGTTCTTCGGGATCGACTGAAAATCGACCCAGACGATTTCGCCGGTCGTTCGGTCGCGCAGCTTACTTCCCATGTAGCCGGGGACGATCACGAGAAAATGAGGCGAGACGTTACCAGGAGTGGTAGCGGGCATCGGTTCGCTCCTTCTCGTCTTGACACCCGTCAACTGCGACGGGAGAGAGATCGCTCCTATCAGAGATGCGACGATCGCGGGACGGGGATGAGACACTGAACCTACAGGACGAGACCGGCTGGTGAGGCTCGAGAAGAGACTCCTGTTTGGGTTGGAGCGAGCGCGAGCGTATGAAGTCGACCAAACACACCCATCACGGTCCTGCGCTCAGGCAGCCTGCCCTTCTCGCGGGTGGTCGAAAACTGAATGTCCTGGCCCACCCGAAGATGCCAACAGACCTCGCAAACAACTCAAATCCTGGCGGATGCGGAAGGGGTGGACAGGGCCGGGTGCGCATCGAGGCGCAACGGAGCAACACAACGAGGTGGGCGGAGCCGTTTTGCTACGTTCTTCAGTACTATTAGTAATGCAATATATCGTCGCCGTCAAGTCCTGAACGCAAGGCTACGCGAAAGTTGGGGGGCAAGGTTGCGACGCACCTTCGTCGTGATCGTCCGGACTGGAGCAGGCGGCTTGACACCTCAGCCCTCTCCCGCCCAACCAACCCCGGTGCGTCGCATCTTGACAATTGGCCTGAACGTGACGTGCGAGCTTTTTGCCGTCGCTCTTATTGGGATAGGTGTATGGGGGAGACGATGGCAGGGCCCTCGTCCACCCAGTGCCCTGGATTCCAATGTGAGCGTTTGCTGTGAAAGTCTGCTCTCATCCAGCTGTTCATTTCCAGGCCCGGCTGTATCAACTGTGCCAGTTCTGGAAGTGCCGGAACGAGTCGGCGTGGGGAGGCTCGCGGAGGGCGCCGTGAGCCTCAACCCGCGTGAAATCAAGGCAGCATCAGCCTGAGCAGCGGCAGATGCAGGCCAGGACAGAGCGGCCATTGCTCGACCCGAGTGGTTGGCAGGGCCGGCACTGTTTGAGCGTTGATCATCTGGGTCACCCAATCCATGACGGAGACACCGTCGATCGTGTAGCGGTAATTTCCGTAGCCGGAGAGCGGGACCTGAGGCGAGAGGGCGAGGAAGGTATGCATCGTTGTCGCAGGGGCGAAGGCACGCAGGTTGGGCGGGAGAACGCCATCCAGGGCCTGGCGTAGCCCGAACTGGTACGCACACGTTGTGATTTCCATGGCGTTGGCAAGCGTCTGATCCTGTTCGCCCTGCACCAAACCGAAGGCGCGCCAGGGGGCCGCGTCACCGTTGTAGTGGTCGGCGTGGGCTATCATCAGCCTGGTGGTATCGACGAGACAGTCATCCGTGTTGCAGTAGGGCGGCAGGAGCGAACGTGGCTGCCAGGGCAGGTCATTGCGGAGCATCGCGCGCCGGATGGTCGAGTTGGAGACGTTAGGGAGCGTACCGGCATCAGTCACGAGGGTCGTGTCGGGCCAGCGCCTGATGACGTCGGGGAAGTTGTAGAGAGCACCAACGGCCCCGGCCGAACTTCCGATCAGGATCACTCGCGTGGTGTTGGGGAAGCGTGTTGCCAGGTCCTTCAACGCGGCCAGGGCGTTGAGGTGACCGCGGTGGGTGACATTGAACGTGGCGCCGGGGTCGGGGTTGTAGTCGTGAGTCTCCGTGGCGGTGCCGGTGTGCAGATCGCCGGTGCAGTAGGGGACGAAGGCAAAGTTGGCGTTGCGGAAGTTGTTGTCGGACAGCCCGCGCTGGAAGAGGCCATAGTAGGACAGGAGGGTCGGCTGCGGCTGTCCGAAGTTGTCGTACGCCATGCAGTACGACTGGCGGACCGCGTCGCTCGAGCCGGACGGAGCGCGTCCTTCCTTGTAGCAGGCGCTGCCGCCCTCGAAGTAGACCAGCAAGGGCTGGTCCGGCTCATCCGCAGGGTTCAAGAAGTATTGGTAGGGGGCACCGGTGCCGCAGGTAGCTCCCGCGAGTGAGATCGTCTGCCACTCGGCCCGGCTGTTCCCCGGTTTCACTCGCGGGCCATCAGCCAGAGCCACCGCCGCCGTGGTGAGTGTCCAGACAAGCAAGGCGAGCCAGTAGAGCAGACGCTGGGACACGGGTGGCTCCTTCTCTACGGGGGCTTCCGACCGAGTAGAGAGCAATCTTGAGATCGTCGCCGATGCCCTGGGATCGGTCGGTGCGCTGGCACGCCGCTCCCTCGGAGAGCGCGCATCACCCAGAACGGCGACCGCCACTCTCGGCTCTGCCCTGATGGGGGAGGGTGTGATCCCGCGCGGCGACGAGTAGAGCTTATAAGTTCCACACGCGCCTGTCAATTCCGGCGCGAGCGCCGGAAGACGACCAATTTCAGGGTGTCCCTTGACGCGCCCGGGCAAAGTGTTTTAGAATTTATGAAAAAATTGCAACAGTTTCCACGTCATCTTTGCAATACTCCCATCTCCGCTCGTCGCCCACGTTCCGGCGCTTTCTGACTCGCTTGTCCCGCGAGTCCCCGAACAACGCCCGCTCGTCCGACACACTCGCCATCACGTCGCACTGACCACAGCGATCTTTCCCGTCAAGGCCGATACCGATGGCTTTCGCACCACCTGATTGCGCTCTCGGCAGGTTGCAGGAGGGGAAACCGTGAAAGGATTCCAATTCGGAAGGAGACACCTTCTCCTCTTCGCAGCCATCGTCCTCGTGACAATCGGAGTAGTTCTTGCGGCCTGCCGAGCGCAGGCGCCGATACCGTTGACGGGAGCGGCCGCGGAGATGGCCGGGGCGCCGCTCCCGGTCGCCGGCGACGTCCACGCGGAATACATGACCGTCTCGGTTGCCCTACCGGGCACTGCTTCATTTGCCAGGCTCCCGGATGACGGGTGGTATCAGCTCCTCTCCGGCAGTCTCATCGCCACCGATGATCTTGGGGAGGCCTGGCTACAGCTCCGCACCTGTCCCATGCTCGTCTACATCTTCCAGAACAGCGGCCTGGTCACGTCGGCCTGCTCCAAAGCGGAGCAGACGAGCGGGAACGTCACCTGTTCCACGCAGGGCACCGCCGCGTTTCGCGACGAGTGCGCCAGCAAGATTGTGATCCAGACACCAAGTGCCGAGGTGACGCTGGAGGGAACCTGGTTGACGGTCACCTATCTCCCGGATCGACAACTCACCGTCGTCCTGGTCTTCGACGGGAAGGCGGCGGTCCAACCGGTGCGCAACCTGGCCGAGCGTGAAGACGCGCCGCGTGACCTGGGCAACCCTATCATGGTGAAGGCACAGCACTTTTGGTTCAGCACCCCAGGTGAGAGCGCCGATCCCATCGGGGGTCTCGCCGCGCGTGAGCCGCACCCCTTCGACCGCCTGCCGCTCGTGATGCAAGAATTGGGGCTCGAGCGCTGGATGGAAAAGATCCTCGAGCGCGCCAGGATGGACAACGTCCTGGGCGATCCTTCCCCTTTCAGCCCGACGCCGACCATCTCAGTTACCCGAACCTCAAGCCCGACAGCGACCGCAACACCCACTCCGACCCCTGAGCCTCCTCGACTCTGCACGGTCGTCTCCCGCGCGCTCAACCTGCGAACCGGGCCAGGCACAAACTATTCCCTCATCGAGTCGCTCCGGAGGGGCACGGTCTTGCAGGCGCTGGCTCGGAACTCGGACGAGCGTTGGATCGTGATTGTGGTCCCGGAGAGTGACCGGCAGGGATGGGTCTTTGCCGGAAGTGAGTACATCAGGTGCGACTTCCCGATCGCCAATCTGCTGGCGGCGACGCCTCCCCCGGCGCCCGGCATTGCCGCGCCTCCGACTCCCCGGCCCATCCCGCCGCCGGGCGTCGCCTTTCAAGCCACTCCCTTGACCCTCCACAGTTATCAGGAGCCGAAGTGCACGACCTTGCGCTGGAATGTCGTCAACGCCGCGAGCGTCGCCCTGGACGGCCAGGGCGTGCGTCATGCCGACTCGGCCCAACGCTGCCCTGAGTTCTCGACCACCTACACTTTGCTGGTACAGGGTCTCGATGGGCGGTATAGCAGCTACTCTGTGAGTGTTACGGTCATTCCAGATACGACTCCCCCGACCGTCATTCGGGCGGAAGTGATAGAAGCAGCAGGGGTCGTGACGATCACGGTCGAGGCGCGTGATGCGGAGTCCGGGTTACATCGTATCGACATCCGCGTCAACGAAAGACACGTTGGCACCTGTGGGACCTCACCGTGCTCTGTCGTGATCGGGCCATTAGAACAGGGAACGTACACATACGCGGCAGACGTCTACGATCGCGCGGGGAATCAAGCCCTCTCCCGCCCCCGTACGTTAGTAGTTGGCCCTCGTGCCCTGCCCGATCTCGTCGTAAGCAAATTCGAAGTGTACCCGGCAGAAAAGCGAGATGCCGCCGGGTATCTATTGGTACGCACCCGTGTGGACGTAACAAACCACGGGACCAGCGATGCTGCACCCTTCGAGGTCTCGCTCCGCCTCTCCGATGCCACGGGCAGTATCTTCGGCGATCCCGCAACCTATGCCGTGTCACGCCCTCTTGCGCCCGGGCAAACATGGGGAGAGCAATTCAACCTCCGGATCATGCTACCGGCGAAGGGCGGAAGCGTCTGGCTCCAGGCACAAGCTGATAGCGCCAATTCAGTCAAGGAGGCCAGCGAAGAGAATAACTTCTCCGAGCGGCGTCTCATACGGACAGAGCCCCCGCCCGCGAGTCCCACGCCGACAGACACACCAACCGCACACACTCCCGACCTCGTCGTCAGATTCACACCCGGCACTCCGGATAAAGTTGGAGGGAACTTCATCTATGTGCCCGTTCAGGTCGAGGTGATGAACCAGGGATCGGCCGACGCGGACAAGGACTTCGTGGTCTTGTTCAGAGCGTACGATGCTAACGGTAGAAGTCTGAGGATCAATGATCCCGATAGTTTTGGGGTAAGCTCTCTTCCGGCAGGCACAAGCTGTAGTCGCGAATTCGTTCTCCAGATCTACGTGCCGCCAGGGTTTGAGAACGTCCGCCTCCAGGCGATCGCTGATAGCACCAATTCGGTCAGTGAGGAAAACGAAAGGAACAACAGCTCTGACTTGCGGTTGGTGTGGACAGAGCAATCGGGCACAAGTCCCATGCCTATGGATACACCAGGTCCCACGCCATCGATAGAGCTGGGGCCACCGACCCCAACTGATACGCCGGTTCCCGTCCCGACTGAGGCATCACCATCGCCGGTGCCGATCGAGACGTCACCCCCTGCGCCCACCGAGACACCCGCACCGCTCCCCGCCAAGCCGGCCACGCCCGTTCCAACCGCCGCACTACCGCTTTTGATGACAACAGCACCATCACCGCCGGTCGCGACGAATACACCTGTTCCTGAGGGGTGAAATGCGCCAGGCGCCGGTTGGCCGTCGCGTTGAATCAGCCTGTGGCGTTTCGACGGTGGCGGGTGCGGCGAACAGTAACCGCTGCTCCTGCGCCCGGCATCCGCCGGAGCTTTGCCCCCTCGTTTGATTGACCTATAATCACGCGATCACGAAAACAGGCGATGCGCCGGCCTGCAAGCTGCGGTCCGTGACCACAGTGCCACAGACATCTTGACGTGATGGTGTGGTCCAGGGGGCTTGAAGCGAACACGGCAGGTGCACCGTCGCGGATCCCGAATTCCGTACTCGGCCTCCCTGTCGAGGCTGGAAGGAGAGTCCCCGTTGACCACCGCAACTGAGGGCGACTTGATCGCCCGCACCGTGAGGCAGATGGCCTGGGCCTTCCTTATCCATCCTCACCTGGCCGACACATTGCTTGAAGATATCGAGCAGCAGCTTGGCCAGGCCCCAGCGCTGTCGCTGGCGGAGATCTACCGCCTGCTCGCCGAGTGGTGCGCCGAGCAAGACGACACTGTGCTTGAATATTGATTCCTGTTCGTACCTCTTCCGCCGCTCCCGGCGGATCTGACGATCAGCTAGTTGAGGTGGCCCCGCATTGGCCTGGATGTGGCCATCCAGGCCGAGCGGCGGAGGGCTCTGGTACCTCTT